>NZ_JBHWEB010000023.1:17367-96876 GCF_042734395.1 Amycolatopsis sp. NPDC059657
AGCAACAAAGGGGGTGGTGGCGGCCCCCCCCGACACCCCCCCCCCCCCCCCCCCACGACTCGTTTTATGTGGTTACGCCGTCGAGCACGCGGAGCGTGAGTCGACGACCTTGCCCGTGGTCGAGTTCCAGCTGATCGAGCCGTGCTGGAAGTTGGAGCAGGTGCCGCCCGGCACGGTGATCGGGTCGGACACCGGGTAACCCAGGTACGAACGCTCCCAGTCCAGCGCGCGCCAGCGGTCCTTGACCCCGCCGTAAACGAGGTGCGCCCCGGTGCCCGCGGTCCAGTAGATCGAGCCGCCGCCCGCGAAGTGGTTGTAGCGGCCGATGCCGTCAGGAGTGCCGGTCTCGTCGGTGGTCGGCGCGCCGTAGATGCCGCTGGTGATGACGCCGGTCTCCTTGTACTTCGCGAGGATGTTGCCCCGCATCTCCTTGACGCCGGTCGCCTGCGACCAGGTCAGCCTGCCCTTCTGGAAGTCGCGGTAGCGCAGCGAGCCCTGGATCTTCTCGACGTCGGCCGCGTCGCCGAGCAGCGCGCGGACCGCGTCGTCGTTGAGCCAGCGGCGATCGATAGCGGTGGTCGCCGGAGTAGCCGGGAACACCCGCCAGAAGGCCTCGACGTCGAAGTTCGTCGCGGCGTCGAACGGGTTCGCGCCGCTCTTGTCGGCGGCGTACACCTTTCCGCCGGAGTGACGGAGGAAGCGGCCCGGCAGGCCCTTCGACTCGAGCTTCACGCCGTGTGCCCACGGCGCGGGCCGGGTGCACCAGGTCGCGTCGGCGCGGAAGCGGTCCGAGCCGTCCGAGGCCGCGATGAGCACCTTGAAGTCGAGCTGGCGCAGGTAGACGCCCGGCTTGGTGGCGGATTCGAACGAGTGGCAGTCGAAGTCGGCGAGACCGGGCACGACCTTCCAGGTCGCGTCGAGACCGTCGCCGTTCTCCGGGTTGACCCGGCCGAAGCTGATCACGGCCTGCGCGCCGGCGTCGCCGCGGATCTGGAAACCGCGCGAGCCCTGCGAGTCAGCCCAGAGCGACTGGCGCAGCACGGCGTCGTCGTACTGGCCGACCCGCAGGAACGTGTCGATGTCGTCCGGTGTGCCACCCAGCGCGCGGTCGGCCGCGGCGACCAGGCCGGGGTGCATGCCGCTGTTGGCGGCCTTGGTCCGGATCTCCTGCAGGCGGCGCTTGTCGGCGTCCTGCTTCTTCTTCAGCGCGATCGCGATGTCACGCTTGTTGGCGTCGTAGATGCCGGTGTCGATGAACGCCTTCCAGTCCGCAGGAACGGAGCTGCGCAGCGCGCGCTCGGCGGCCACGGCGATCTCGCTGCCGGGCACCGCGCGGTTCCACATCTCACGTACGAAGTTCTCGTCGGAGAGCACCAGGATGTTCTCGGTGGCGACGATGCCGAGCACCGCCGCCGCGCGGGACTTCGCGTCACGGGCGGCCAGGCGCGCCTTCTCGGCCTCGGAGGCTTCCGTGTCGGCGTCGATCTTGTCCTGCTGGTCCTGCGCGTGCGCCGCGACGATCCCGTTGAGCAGGAACTCCTTCTGGTCGGCTTCGGTGGCACCGAACGCGACCAGCGCGGCCGCCTTCACCTTCGGCCCGGTGGCACGCTGCCACAGCGCGTAGACGAAGTCCTTGTAGCTCTGGATGAGCAGTTCCGGCTCGGCGGCGATCCCGATGGTCGCGGCCGCGTGCTGCTTGAGTTCACGAGCGGCGCGCGCGACCTCGGCGTCACGCTGCTCCTGGATGTCATCGCGGCGCTTCGCCTCGTGGATACCGGTCTTGATCCACTGCGTGCACTCGCCATCGGAGCCCGCGAACGCGAGTTCCGCCGACGCGCGCACCTCGGCGCCGGTCGCCTGCCGCCACAACGCGATGACGAAGTTACGGTCGCTCAAGATCAGCAGGTCGTCGCCGGCGACGATGCCGAGCGCCGCGGCGGCCCTGACCTTGTCCTCCATTGTGGACTCAGGCGTGGCCGCTGCCTGTGCGGCCGCCGAAGCCGCGGGACTGGCCGAAGCGGTGGAAACCGCTTGTGCAGGCGCTCCCAGGAGCCCGGCGATCAAAGCGACGGCGGTCGCCGTCACCACTACACGCGTTCTTCGCATTGTTCCTCGCAGTCGTCAAAGTCCACTCAGTGAAATGAGCAGGCATGAGCATGAAAAGTCAAATCCCCAGATGCCGGATGAGCCGGCAGATTTTTCCATGACGACCATAGCCGAGTGCTGACGGTTTCAACAATAGGTAAAAAGTATGAGGCACCAGACACGTAAGGGACGCCCGCGAAAAGCGAGCGTCCCCTTACGTGAACTGTTCTGTAGCTACGCCTTCGAGCAGGCGACCTTGACGTCGAGAACCTTGCCCGTCGTCGAGTTCCAGCTGATCGAACCGTGCTGGAAGTTGACACACCGGCCGCCTGGAACATCGATCAGGTCGGTAATCGGATAACCCAGGTAAGAGGTTTCCGATTTCAGTGCCACCCATCGGGTTTTGATCGCGCCATAGATCATGTGCGCACCGGTGGCCGAGGTCCAGTAAATGGAGCCACCGCCCGCGAAGTGGTTGTAGCGTCCGATCTTGTCGGGCGTACCCAGTTCATCGGTGGTCGGCGCGCCGTAGAAATCGTGAGCGAGCCCGTTCGCCACCTTGTACTTGGCGAGGATGTTCCCTTCCATTTCCTTGACACCGGTCGACGCCGACCAGGTCAGCCTGCCTTTCTGGTAATCGCGGTAACGAATGGCGCCTTCGATCTTCTCCTCGCCGACCGGGGCACCGACCCGGTTGCGGATCGGCAGGTCGTTCAAGTAGCGACGGTAGATCGCGGTACTGACGGGGTTCTCGGCATTGACCCACCAGAACCGGTCGACGTCGAAGTTGGCTGCCGCGTCGAACGGGTTCGCGCCCTTGTTGTTCGCCGCCCACAACTGGCCGCCGTGGTGGCGCAGGAATCGACCCGGCTGTCCCTTCGCCTCGAGTGTCACACCGCCGGCGAACGGGGCGGGCTTGGTGCACCAGGTGGCGTCGACCCGGAACTGGGAGGACTCGTCGTTGAACGCGATGTTCACCTTGAAGTTGAGCTGACGCAGGAAGAAATTCGGCTTGGTGACGGATTCGAGCGAATAGCAGCCGGTGTCCGCGAGGCCGGGGACGACCTTCCAGGTGGCGTCGGCGCCGTCACCAGGCTCGGGGTTCACGTGGCCGAACCCGATGACGGCCTGCGCGCCCGGTGTGCCTCGGATGTACGAAAGGCGTGAGCCGATGGTTTCCGCCTGGAACGACTGACGCAAGGCCGCGTCCTCGAACTGCCCGCGCCGCAGGAACCACTCGACGTCGTTGGGAGTGCCCGCCAGCGCGCGGTCGGCCAGCGCGACGAGCGCGGGATGCATACCGCTCGCCGCCGACTTGGTCCTGAGCTCTTGCAGCCGCCGCTTGTCCGCGTCCTGCTTCTTCTTCAGCGCGATCGCGATGTCACGCTTGTTCGCCTCGTGGATACCGGTGTCGATGAACGCTTTCCAGTCCGCCGGAGCAGGGCTGCGCAGCGCAGTCTCCGCCGCCGCGGCGACCTCCTCCGCGCCCTCCTTCGCCGCTGCCCGGTTCCAGATCTCCCGGATGAAATTGTCGTCAGTGAGCACCAGCAGGCTCTCAGTGGCGACAATGCCAAGAACGGCCGCCGCACGGGACTTCGCGTCTCTCGCCGCCAGCCGTGCCTTCTCCGCTTCGGAGGCTTCCGTGTCGGCGTCGATCTTGTCCTGCTGGTCCTGCGCGTGCGCCGCGACGATCCCGTTGAGCAAGAACTCCTTCTGATCGGCCTCGGACGCACCGAACGCGACCAGCGCCGCCGCCTTCACCTTCGGCCCGGTCGACCGCTCCCACAGTGCGTAGACGAAGTCCTTGTAACTCTGGATGAGCAACTCCGGCTCGGCCGAGATACCAATGGTCGCGGCCGCGTGCTGCTTGAGCTCACGAGCGGCGCGCGCGACTTCGGCGTCACGCTGCTCCTGGACATCGTCACGCAGTTTCGCCTCGTGGATCTCCGTCTTGATCCACTGCGTGCACTCGAAATCGGAGCCCGCGAACGCGAGTTCCGCCGACGCGCGCACCTCGGCACCCGTGGCCTGCCGCCACAACGCGATGACGAAGTTACGGTCACTCAAGATGAGCAGGTCGTCGCCCGCCACGATGCCGAGCGCCGCGGCCGCACGGACCTTGTCCTCCATTGTGGACTCCGGCGCCGCGGCTGCCTGCGCGGCGGAGGCCGAAGCCGCCGGTCTGGATGCTGCGGCGGGCGCCGCCTGCGCCGGCACGCCGAGCAACCCGGCGGCCAACGCGACGGCGGTCACCGTCACCACGATACCGTTCTTTTTCATTACCCCTCACAAGCCTTCATAATGAAGTTAACCGGAATAAATACCCACATAGCAGGAAGACTCATCCGGTATCGGATTTTCCTAACTCCCGAGCCAGGAAAGATGAATTGACCAGACATCGCCGACCGATGTGCCCCCATCACCTGGATCATCCACTTGGGACACTACGTGCACCCTGACGTTGGAAGAGGTTGACAAGAACTGATCATGGTAGGTGCTACCTCCGTCATTGGCGCTTTCGAGACGACCGCCCATACGCGCTACCGCGGCATCAAGTCCGGCGAACCCGACCGGACTCCCGAATTCGCCGAATTCGGCCAGTAGCGGGGCCGGGACGACGGCTTCCCCGCCCCGGCCCAGCCGATGCACCTGTATGCCGGCACCGAAGCACTGCCAGATTCCCCGCACACGCTGGAACGAGACCTCTACCAACCCGAAATCACGGCGCATACGTCCCTTTCGGACGTCATCGACGTAACCCGCGCCAAGCCGGTCCTCCCATTCCTCGGGCAGGGACCCCTGCCCGAGGCCCAGCACCTTGCCGTCGATGACGGCACGTGCGTAGAAATCCAGGTCGGTCACCTACATCTTCTCCAATGCCTTGATCAGGAACATCATTTCCGCCGCACGATTGGCATCCATCCCCCACTCGCCGGCGTTCATCTTCTCCATGGCGGACTTGGTCTTGGCGATCAAGTCGGCACGCAGCTTGGGATTGTTCTTGATCGCGGCCACGACGGCGGCGATCTCCTTGTCCGTGGCCAGGCCTGCCTGCACCGGAATACTGCCGCCACCGATGCTGCCCGTGTTGTCGGGGAAGATCCGTACTTCCCGGCCGTTCTCCAGGTTGATGTGCGCGCCCTTGGTGCCCCAATCCTGGTCGACAGGTGACACATGTTTGATCCGGCAAGCGGCTGCGGCCTGTGCGGCCACCCCTCTCGCCGCCGCGGTCGGCACGCAGGCGTTCTTGAAGATACCGGCGAGATCGCGCGCCTTGTCGAGGAATTTGCTGCCCGCGGTCGACGCTTCGAGGAACTTCGTCAGCCCGCCGACCACCTTCGCGACCGCCGCACTGACCTTGGGCAGCTTGGCGACCAGGAGGAACAGGGAGCCGACGTTGATCACGGTCCACAGACAGGCCGCGACATCGCCCTCACCGAAACACTTCTTGGCGTCGGTGACCCCGAGCACGTCGAGCAGCACCTCACCACCGACCTCGATGATGTAGTCGATGACGCTCTTCTTCGCGTCCGCGTAGGACTTCCGATACTCGTCGAGAAGCTCCTGGCCGCCCCATTCCAAGATCGCCTGTTCTTCTTCAGGGCTGAGGCCCGGGCCCGCATCACCCGCGCCTGCCTGCTGACGTCGCCTTTCCTCGTCTGCCTTGCGCGCCGCTTCTTCCGCTCGATCCGCTGCCTTGCTCGCGTCGATCGCGCTGTTCATCGCGTTCTTCGCGGCCTCGGCGGCGGCTTCGGCGTGATGCTGCGCACTGGTCGCGGCCGCGTCGGCCGCGACAGCGTCAGCTTCCGCACGATCAGCCGCGCCACGGGCCGCGGCCGCGTCCGCTTCGGCGCGGCTGGCCGCGGATCGAGCGGCCGCCGCGTCCTGCTCGGCAGCCGAAGCCGCACGCCCGGCGATGGCCGCGTCGTTGTTCGCCGCGTTGGCCGCCTTGCGAGCGAGTATCGCGTCCTGGCGAGCCTGGGCATCCGCCTGATTCGCTCGTGCCGCCGCCGATCGGGCCGCGGCACCGTCGGCCGCCGCTTCAGCCGCCGCCTTCTGTGCCTCGGCAGCGGACTTGGCGGCATCCGCCGACGAGCGAGCAGCCGCTGCCGCCGCGTCGTAAGCGGGCTTGACCTCGGCGGCAGCACGCGCGGCCGCTTCACCGGCCAGGCGGGCGGCTTCGACGGCCTCTGCGGCCCGCTGCTGAGCCGCCGCGGCCTGCTCGGCACCAACCGCACGAGCCTGGTTCGCCACCAGTATCACGAAGTCGGCGTCGATGTCCGCGCCACTGAACGGCGCGACCACCGAGACCGCGGTGTTGGCCGGATCTGTGATCGCCTTCGACGACATCCGCGCGGCCGAAGCCGCTTGAACAGCCAGGCTCGCTTGTGTCGCAGCGGAAACAGCCTCTGCCGATGCCGCGTCCGACTCGGCCTTCGTGCGTTCGGCCGACTGCAGAGCCTGCACAGCCTCGGACGCCGCACGTTCGGCGAGCGAAACCGCGTTGCGAGCCGCTTCGGCCGCCTGGGCCTCGCTGAACGTCGCGTCCGCGGCGGCCGCGTTCGACCGTTCCGCCGCCGCGTGCGTCGCCGCGGCTTCGGCTTCGGCCTTGTTCGCGGCCGCGTTGGCCCTGGCGGCTGCCGCCTGTGCCTGGTTCGCCGCCGCACGAGCGCGTGCTGCTGCCCGAGTCGCCTCGGTCGCCGCGGCACGCGCTCCGGCTGCGGCGCCGGTCGCGTTGTTGGCCGCGCCGCGCGCCGCACCAGCCGCCCCCTTCGCGGTGTTGGCATCAATGCGAGCCTGTACCGCCGCGTCGCGGGCAGCGCCTTCATACTCGGTGCCCCGGCCCGCGGCGGCTGCGGCGTCCAGCGCCGCGGCACGCGCTTCGGCCGCTCGCTGGTCACGCTCGGCTTGATAAGCGCGGTCACGTGCCTGGGCCGCGTTGCGTTCTTCGTTGCGGGCGCCGGTTTCGGCGCCGGCCGCGATGCCGTCCTGTGCCTCCGCGCTTTGGCGGGCGCGGGCCGCGATGCCTGCCTGGAACTCCGCTTCGCCGCGGGCCGCTCGCGCTACCGCGGCCTGCTGCTCCGCTCGGCCGCGCGCCGCTGCCGCGTTCGCGCGCTCTCGCTCCGCGACCGCTCGCGCCGCCGCCGCGTTCGCGGCTTCGCGCTCCGCGGTGATGCGTGCGTTCCGCGTCCGCTCCGCTGCCGCCCACGCTTGCGCTTCGGCGGCTTCCGCCGCCTGACGCGCCGCTTTCGTCCTGACCGCCGCGTCCTTCGCCGCGTCGGCCTGAACCTTCGCCGCCTCCGCGAGCTGCGCCGCCGCGCGGGCGTGCTCCTCCGCGTGCAGACGCCACTTGTGCGCCTCGGCCGCGTGCCGTTCGGCTTCCTCCTGGGCGTTGCGTGCCTGGTCGGTGAACGCCGTCGCGTCGATCGCGTTGGACGCCGTCTCCGAAGCGGACACCGCGGCCTGGGCGGCGTTGGCCATGCCGTACGCCATCTGTGCCCACTGCGTGCCGTACGGCAGCCCGGTCTCGACCAGCACGTTCGCCTGGACCTGTGCCTGCGCCGATGCCTGCTGGGCGTCCGTGGCGGCCTGGCGCGCGTAACCCAGCTGCCTGGCCACTTCGGCCTTCACGCCGTTGAACGCGTCGGCCGGGTGCTGGCCACCCGCCTTGTTCGCCGCCAGGATCTGCGCGGCCTTGCGAGCCTCATTCCCGGCCAGCACCAAGGCGTTCGACGAACGCTGCAACGCGCGGACGCCGTTTCCGTGCGCTATCAGCAAAAGCCTGCGCGCCTCGTTGGCGCGGGCCGACCGCTTCGCGAGGTCGGATACCGCCTCCGCGGCCTTCTGGCGCTCCTCTTCGTCCTTGAGGAACTGCTCGCGCGCGTCGGCGTCCTTCTTCGCCGCGACGAGGTAGCCGCTGGCCAGGAACTGCTCGATCGCCTGGTCGCCAGCGTTCAGCGCGAGCTGTGCCGCCTTCTTGACCTCCGGGCCCGCGACACCGACGAGCAGCTGGACCCTGGCGCGGTTCTGGTCGGCACGATCACGCGCGGACTGACTGGTCGCGGCGTCACGCTGTTCCGCGACTCCCTTGCCGTAGGCCAAGAACGCGGCCCGGTCGCTGTCGGTGCCCGCGAGCACCCTGTCGACCTCGGCACGCAGGTACGGTCCGCCGGTGCCACGCATCGGCTCGATCGCCGCACGGTCCTGGCGTGCCTGCTCGGCCTTGCGTGCGGCGGCTTTCGCCTTCGCCTCGTTCAGGCCGGTGTCGAGGAACGCCATGATGTCGGCTTGGCCGCCTGCCAGCGCGGCCTTCGCCGCGTCGCGGACCTCGACGTCCTCGGCCAGCTCGGCGTTGTCCGCCACCAGCTGCCGGAGCCTCGGGTCGCCGACGTTCGGCACACCGGCTTTGCCGTCCCACTCCTTGTACGGGTCGGGCGGCATCGGCCGTGGCGTCGTCGGCTCGGCGTCCGCCACCATCGCGGCGCGGACCGGCACCGGCACAGCCTCGGCCGGCTGGATCAGCCCCGCGAAGACCGTGAAGGTCAGCGAAGCGAGTAAGGCTCTTCGAACGATGCTCATCGCGCGACCCTCTGCTCTCCGTCGAGTGCCTGCTGCAACATGGCGTTCCAGTACTTGGCCTGGTCGGCGGCGAAGGCGCGCTCGCCGTCCCACTCGGCCTGGTTGGCCGTGGCCGGGTCGACCATGGCCGCCCAGTTCGGGCCGGTGGCCGCGCGGGCGGCTTCGGCGATGGCGGCCCAGGTGGACGCCTGGCGCGCGGTGAAGTCCTGCGCGTCGCTCCAGGAGGACCGGCCGGGCTCGGTCTGCTTGCCGACGGACTGCCACGCACGCACGGCGGCCGCCTTGGCCTGCTCCTTCGCTTCCTCCGAGGCGTCTTGCGCGGCCTTCTCGGCAGCCTGTGCCTCGACGATCAGCCTGGTGAGCGTGGCGCGCCAGCGCATGTCGTTGTCGGCCGCGGCCTGGCGGAAGGTCTCCAGGTCGAGCCGGGCGCCGAAGGCCCAGCCCGAGGCGTAGAAGTCGACGATGTCGGCGTCGGTCGCGCCGGCTCGCACCGCGTAGGACGCGCTGACCCGCACCTGTGCGCCCGGGTCGTTCACCGCGAGCTGGCGGACGAACGCGCGGTCGGCCTCGACCAGCGCCTGCGCCTGCTGCCCTTGGGTGACGCGGAAAGCGCTATCACGCTGGCGCGCCGCGGCGAAACCGCCGTTGGCGAAGCGGTCGCGGTCGGCGTCGTCACGGCTGTTGACCGCGTACTGCGCCGCCGCGTGCACCTCCGGCGAAAACTCGGCCGTGAAGGTGGCCAGCACGCGCTTCGCGAAGTCCGCGTTGCGCGCCTTGCGCTGGGCAGCCAGATTGACGGCGTAGTCGAAACCGGTGTCCAGGAACTGCGCGATGGCCGCGTCGGGCGCGCTGGACAGCAAGGCCTGCCACGCTCCGATCCGGACGGTCGAGCGCGGATCCCGCCTGGCGAGATACTGGACGAAAATCTTGTCGGCTGAATCTTCGGAAACGCTGACGCCGGTCGCGGCGAGCACCGACGGCGGAGCGGCGACGACGCCGATCCCGGTGCACACCAGCGAAAGGCAGACAGCACTGAGCACAATGCGCGTGCGCATCACAGATCTCCTGCTTCCCCAGCGAGGTCCCACCCAGAAACCTCGGACGACTTGAAGTCAGTGGCGTACGGCGCGGGCGCGGCCGAGCACGCCGATGACCACGCCGGTCACGACGGCCAGCAGCGTGCCCACGACGAGCGCGGGCCAGCGGCCGTACTGCCAGGCGATCCCCAGATACGCCACGGCGAAGACCCCCAGGCCGGCGAACGGAACGACGTGCCGCACCGGCGACTTGCCGAACCGTTCGACCGCGTACACGAGCAGCATGTACGCGACGGCCCAGCTCAACGCGCTGAATACGTCGACCCAGAGCACAGCGAGGATCCCCCTTACCCGGAAAATCCGGTGTGGTCGCAGTCTAGCGCGACCACACCGGATTTTGAATCAGCGATGTGTGTGAATGTTCTCGCCGAGCGCGATGCTGAAATCGTGCCACTTGGAATCGGCGGCGTACTCGTTCAGCCAGTCAGGGGCTGTCGGGTCATTCACCTTACCGGTGACCTGCACCACGAGCATTCCCTGGCTGTTCTGGAAGAACCGGAATTCCACCACCGAGCCCGCGCCGTCGAAATGGCCGTCCTGCGCGATGAAGTAGAAGCCCTGCCATTTCCCGTTGACCAGTGGCAGGTCATAGGCCCTGACCGGCGCGTCCTGGCAGACGAAGCCGAGGATCGGCAGGCAGGCCGACAGCGGGATCTGCTCGCCGGGCGCCGGGTAGTGGGCCGGCGCGCCGTCGATCGGGAAACTGCAGTTGAAGCAGCGCATGAGTTCGCGCCGGACATCCTCCGCCGTCGTGTAGTACAGCGGCTGGTTGTCCTTCGTCTCGACCAGATGGCCGACCGTGTAGAGCTCCCGGATATTGCTTCCCGGTTGCCCGGCCTTACGCCGTTGTTCTTCCGCTGCTTCGATTTCCGCACGAGCGCGCGCCTCGGCGTCATCCGCCTGCTTCTGCGCGTCCCGCGCCGAAGCGAGAGCGTTCTTCGCCGCCTCCGCCGCGCCGTCGGCGTGCTTCTGCGCGCTGTCCGCGGCGGCGGTGGCCGCCGCCGCTTCGGATTCCGCACGGCTGGCCGCGCTCTGAGCCGCCGCGGCGTCGGCCGCGGCCGCGTTGGCCGCTGACCGGGCGATGGACGCCTCCCTGGTGGCGGCCGCGGCGTTGCGACCCGCGATGGCCGCGTCGTTGTTCGCCGCGTTGGCCGCGCGGCGAGCCAGGATGGCGTCCTGGCGTGCCTGCGCGTCGGCCTGGTTCGCCCGTGAGGAAGCGGCCCTGGCCGCGGCACCGTCCACCGCGGCTTCGGCTGCCGACTGCTGGGCTTCCGCCGCCGACCTGGCCGCGTCGGCCGAGGACTTGGCGGCAGCTGCCGCCGCCTCGAAAGCGGGCTTGACCTCGGCGGCGGCACGAGCCGCCGCGTCGGCGGCCGCCTTCGCCGCGACCAGTGCCTCGTCGGCACGCTGCCTGGCGGCCGCGGCCTGCTCGGCACCGACGGCGGTGGCCTGGTTGGCCACCCGCGTCACGAAGTCGGCGCCGATGTCGTCGTTCGTGTACGGCGCGACGATGACGATCGCGGTGTTCGCTGGATCGGTGATCGCCTGCGAGGACGCCTTCGCCGCCGAAGCCGCCTGAACGGCCAGACTCGCCTGTGTGGCAGCGGAAACAGCCTCTGTCGACGCCGCATCGGCTTCGGCCTTGGTCCGCTCAGCCGCCTGAAGCGATTGCAGCGCTTCGGAAGCGGCCTGCTCGGCCAGTGCGGTCGCCGAACGAGCCGCTTCGGCGGCCTGGGTCTCGTTCAAGGTCGCGTCGGCCGCGGCGGCCTCCGCTTCCATGGCCGCGCGGTGCGTCGCCGCGGCTTCCGCCTCGGCCACCCGTGCGGCCTGGTTTGCCCTCGCTGCCGCTGCTGCCGCCGCCGCGGCCGCCGCCTGGGCACGGGCCGCTGCCCGGCCCGCCTCGGTGGCCGCCGAACGCGCACCCGCCGCCGCACCGCTGGCGACGTTCGCCGCGTTGCGAGCCGCACCGGCCGCGGTGTTGGACGCGCCCGCGTCCGACCGGGCACGGTTCGCCGCGTCCTGCGCCGCACGCTCGTTCGCGGTGCCACGTGCCGACGCCGCGAGCGATTCCAGCGACCTGGCCCTGGCTTCCTTCGCGTTGTTCTGGTGGTTCGCCACCGCGGCCGCGTTGCGCGCGTTGGCCGCGTTCTGCTCCTCACGGATGGCGTTGGCCTCGGCCTGCGCCGAGATCCCGTTCTGCTGATCGGCGCTCTGCCTGGCCGCCGCCGCGATCGAAGCCTGGTAATCGGCCTGGCCACGCGCGGCATGCGCGATGGCCGCCTGCTGCTGCGCCCGTGCGCGAGCCGCCGCCGCGACCGCGCGCTGCTGCTCCGCGATACGGCGGGCAGCCGCGGCCTTCGCCGCTTCGTTCTCGGCGACGATCCGCGCGTTGCGGGTGCGTTCCGCTGCCGCCCAGGCACGCGCTTCCGCGGCTTCGGCCGCCTGGCGTGCGGCCTTGGTACGAGCAGCCGCGTCCTTCGCCGCGTCGGCCTGAACCCTTGCGGCGTCGGCGATCTTGGCCGCCGCGCGGGCGTGCTCCTGCGCGTGCTCACGCCACTTCACCGCCTCGGCCGCGTGCCGCTCGGCCTCTTCCTGCGCGTTGCGCGCGGCGTCGGTGAACGCCGTCGCGTCGATGGCGTGCGACGCCGTCTCGGCCGCGAGCTGCGCGGCGCGACCGGCTTCGGCCATGCCCTGCGCCATGGTCGCCCACTGCACGCCATAGGTCAGCCCGGTGTCGACGAGGACGTCGGCCTGCACCTTCGCCTGCGCGGAAGCCTGCTGCGCGTCGGCCGCGGCCTGCTGTGCGTAGCCCAGCTGCCTGGCGACCTCGGCCTTGACGCCGTTGAACGCGTCGGCCGGGTGCTGCCCGCCCGCCTTGTTCGCCACGAGGATCTGCGCGGCCTTGCGTGCCTCGTTCCCGGCCAGCACCAAGGCGTTCGACGAACGCTGCAGCGCGCGGATACCGTTGCCGTGCAGGATCATCAGCTGGCGCCGGGCTTCGGCGGCCCGCGCGGCCTTCTTGGCCAGCTCGGACAGCTGCTCGGCCGCCTTCTGCCGCTCCTCTTCGTCCCTGAGGAACTGCTCACGCGCGTCGGCGTCCTTCTTCGCCGCGACGAGGTACCCGTTCGCGAGGAAGTCCGAGATCGCACCGTCGCCCGCGGCGAGCGCGGCCTGCGCCGCCTTCTTCACCTCGGTGCCCGCGACACCGACGAGCATTTCGACACGCGCGCGGTTCTGTGCGGCGAGCTCGGCGAGCCCCTGTGTCACCTGCGCGTCACGCTGCTCGGCGATCTGCTTGCCGTACAACAGGAACTGCGCGCGGTCGGTGTCGGTACCGGCGAGCACTCTGTCCACTTCGGACCGAAGATAGGTACCGCCGGTGCCACGCAGCTGCTCGATCTTGGCCCGGTCCTGGCGTGCCTGCTCGGCCTTGCGGGCGGCCGCCTTCTGCTTGGCGATGTCCAAGCCGGTGTCGAGGAAGTCCATGATGGCCTGACGGCCACCCGCCAGCGCGGCCGTGGCCGCCTGCCGGACCTCGATGTCTTCGGCCAGCTCCGCGTTGTCCGCGACGATCTGGCGGAACCTCGGGTCGCCGAGGTCGGGCAAACCCGTTGTGCCGTCCCAAATCGGGGTCGGCTGCGGGCCGGGATCATCGGCAGGCGCCGCGGCGAGCGCGGGAACCGCCGCCGCGGCGGCGGGCTGCACGATCCCGCCTAGTAGTGCGAAGGCCAGTGAGGCCACCACAATTCTTCGTAACGGTCTGAAGCTCATTACGCCCCCAGGCGTGGAAAAGGGGACCCGGTACCCGGTTCACCGAGCGCCGGGTCCCCTCGTTCAATGGGTGAGGTTAGACGCGGTAGTCCCACGTACGGCCGCCGTTTGACGGGTCGTGGTCGATATTGCCGAACTGGAAGGTGCTGCGGCGCAGGTTGCCCGCAGGCGACTCGTCCGTGGTCGGGAACCCGAGGTACGAGTTCTCCCAGCCGAGCTTCTGCCAGTGGTCACGGATCGCGCCGTAGACCATGTGCGCGCCGGTGGACTGGCTCCAGTAGATCGAGAGGCCGTTCTCGAAGTGCTGGAACGCACCCGGCTTGCTCGGCGTGCTCCACGAGTCGTCGATCGGCAGCCTGGCCTTGTAGCCGAGCGAAGCCTTGTACTTCTCGAGGATCGGGCCCCAGATGTACTTCGCGCCCGTCGCCTGGCTCCAGTAGGTGGTCGCGTTGGCGAACTCACGGAAGCGGACCGGGCCGTCGACCACTTCGGCCGCCTTCGGGTTGCCGACGAAGCCGCGGAACGCGTCGTCGTTGTACCAGCGCAGCATGATCGGCGTGGTGATGTTCGGGTCGGGATCGACCACGTTCCAGGTGGCGTCCGCCTTGTAGACGTCGAGGTTGCCGTCCCACCAGTTCGCGCCGCTGTCGTTCGCGGCCCAGAGCGAGCCGTTGATGTGGCGCAGGAACCGGCCCGGCAGCGCCTTCGACTCCAGCGAGACACCGGAACCGGTCAGGCCCGCCTTCGGGCACCAGGTGGCGTCCTTCTTGAACTGGTCGCTGCCATCGCTGGCGTGCAGCTTGACACGCATGTCCTGCTGGCGCAGGTAGCTGCCCACGTGACCGGAGGACTCGAACGAGAAGCAGGCCGGGTCGGCGAGGCCGGAGACGACCTTCCAGGTCGCGGCGCCGAGCTTGCCCTCACCGGCGGTCGCACTGGGCGTACCGGGGGTGATCCAGGCGTCGCCGCCGTCGGAGCGGACGAACCAGCCCTTGACGGTCGGGGTGGTGGTCATCAGCGCCTGCGCGAGGGTGTTGTACTGGCCCTCGGCGAGGAACTGGGTGACGTCGGCAGGGGTGCCGGCCAGCGCGGCGTTGGCGGCCGCGACCAGGCGCGGGCGCAGCCTGCTCTGCTCGGCCTTCGCCTTGATCTCGCGCACCTTCTGGCGGTCGGCCTCTTCGCGTGCGGCCTTCTCACGGGCGGCGTCACGCTTGTCGGCGTCGTAGATGCCGGTGTCGATGAACGCCTTCCAGACGGCAGGGTCGGTGCTGCGCAGCGCGGCGTTGGCGGCGTTGGTGATCTCGATGTGGCGCGGCTGCGCCAGCTCCGGCAGCGTCAGCAGCTGGCGGATGAAGTTGTCGTCGGAGAGATCGCTCCACGCGTCCGGCGCGGTCACCGCGAGCACCGCGACGGCGTTCTTCTTCGCCAGCTTCGCGGCCAGGATGCGGGCCTTCTCGGCGTCCTCCTGCTTCGCCTTCTCGATGGCGTCGCGCTGGTCTTCGAGGTGGAGGCTGTAAATGGTGGTGGTGATGAACGTCTTCCACGCGGTGGCGTCGCCGCCCCACGCCTCGCCGGCGCCCGCCTTGACCTTGGGGCCGGTCGAGCGGCGCCACACCTGGTAGACGAAGTTCTGGTCGGTGCCGTCGATCATCGCGGCGTCGGCCGGGATCTCGGCCCACGCGGCGGCCTTCTGGCGCGCCTCCTTCGCCTGCCGCGCCGCTTCCTGGCGGTCGGCGTAGGCGATGCGGTCACGTCCCGCGAAGTCGAAGACACCGGTGCGGATGAACGCGGTCGCGTCCGGCGCGTCGGCCTGGTTCACCACGATGCGGTAGACGCGGTAAGCCTCGGCCTTGGTGAGCGGGAACTTGTCGGCGTTGATCGTGTCGTAGACCTTGAACACGAAGTTCTTGTCGGTCAGCATCAGCCACTCGTCGGTGGCCTCACCGACCTCGATCTCACGGACCGCCCTGACCTTCTCGACATCCGACGACTCGGAGAGCGCGGTGGCCTTGGCGTCCGTCGTCTCCTGCGGGACCGCGGGCGCCAGCGACTGCGGCTTGGCAGCCAGCGAACCCGCGGCCGGCGGCGCGGGCGTCGGGGCGGGCGCCGCGGTGGCAGTGGCGGGCACCGCGTACGCGGTCACCGGCCCGAGCACCCCGGCCAGCGCGACGGCCGCGGTGGTCACCGCGACCCCGCGGGCGAACCCCTTGCGGTGGATCAGTGTTCTTCGCATATCCCCAGTTACCTCTTCTTAGGTGGAGGGCAGGAGGTCACCCAAGAACCCCCTGCCCGGCAAGAAAAAATCCCAATGCGGCATTCGTCAGATTTCGGCCCCCCAATGTGGCGTTCGTCAGGGCAAAGCTGACCAAAGCCACATTGGGATTTTTTTCAGCTCTGCTTGACGCGCTGCTCGCCGTCGCGGGCCTGCTGGAGCAGGGCGTTCCAGTAGGCGGCCTGTTGCGCGGCCGTCGACTGCTCGGCCTGCCATGCGGTCTCCGAGGCGGTGGCCGGGTCGACGATCGCGGTCCAGTTCGGCCCCTGGGCCGCCTGCGCCGCGAGCAGCACGGCGTGCCAGTTCTCGGCCTGCCTGCGTGCGAAGTCCTCCGCCTCGCCCCAGCCGGAGCGGGCGGGCGCCGTCTGCTCGCCCACCTGCGCCCATGCTCGGGCCGCCTGCGCCTTGGCCTGCTCCTTCGCTTCCGCGGACGCTTCGCGCGCGGCCTTCTCGGCGGCCTCGGCGTCGGCGATCAGGCGGGTGATGGTGTCGCGCCAGCGCATGTTGTTGTCCGCGCCACGCAGCCGGAAGACGTCCAGGTCGAGCCGGGCGCCGTTGGCCCAGCCGTACGCGAAGAACTCGACCAGGTCGTCGTCGGTCGCACCCAGGCGGGTGGCGACCTGCGCGGAGAGGCGTACCTGCTCACCAGGGTCGTTGGTGGCCAGCAGGCCGACGAACTGGCGGTCGCGGTCGACCAGCGCCTGCTTCTGCGCGCCGACGGTGTCGCGATACGCGCGGTCCCGCGACTTGGCCGCCTCGTAGCCGCTGCGCACGAATGTCTCGCGCGCCGAATCCGACCCCGTGAGCAGGCGTTGAGCCTCGTTATGCACCTCTGGCGAATATTCGGCCGTGGTGGTTTCGTAAACCCTTCGGACGAAATCGAGATTACGGGCATTGCGTTGTTGTGCCCGGCTCACCGCGAAGTCGTATCCGGTGGCCAGGAATTCGACGATGGCCGCGTCCGGGTCGGAGCTGACCAAGGCGTTCCAGGCCGAAGTCCTTACCGAACTATAGGGGTGGGCCTTGGCCAGATAGCGCACCCAGTACCAGTCATCGGAATACTCTTCAGCCGCCGTACCAGCGAAAACGGCTGTCTCGGTCGAATATGCGAGCGCCGGCGTGACAGCCACACCGGACACGATCGCGGTTACGCACGCAGCGCACAGCAAGGCGCGTCTTAACACAGGAAGCCCCCAGTAGCCACCAACGCCGGAACCTGCCCCAATGAGATTCCGGTCGACTGCAAGGTAGCCAGTTAACACAGCGCTTGGCAACCATGTGAAATGTATCTGACAAAAGATCACGCTTCGTCACTGCGCCAACCGGGTGACGGCGGGCGAACCCGCCGCCACCAGGCTTACGCCGAATAGCCCTTCGGCGGAATGAGCGTCGCCAATTGATTGAACGTCAGCCAGTAAATCTTGTTGCCGCCGAAATTGGCGGGGTCGGCGATTTTGACTGTCATGTCGGAGCTGTCGTAGCCGATGACGGTGAAGTAGTGGTAGATCGTGTAGTTCGGATAGCCGGGCGGGTGGTTGTTCGCGGGCGCGACGATGTTCGCGACGAGCGCCCAGCCGTTGTTGATGTCGAGGGTGATGTCACGCCAGAGCAGGTCCCGCTGCGCCTGCGTCGGCGGGTCGTTCGGCATCTCTTTTGTTTCGTAGTAAGAGGTTCCGAGGTCGCGGTTCAGCACACCGGTGACCTGGCCGATCCAGTCGGTGCCGTTGGTGGTGGTGCCGAGTTGCGAGGCGAGCGTGCCCTGCGAAGGCGGATTCGAGGTTTTCGCGGACAGCGCGATCCTGGTCGCGGCGGGCCCGCACCAGTAGCCGGTTTCCTGCACTTGATATTGAATGTTGAGCACAGCCGACGCGTGGATCCCGTCGACCTTCGCCGGCGGCGCCATGGCCTTCACGAAATCGGGCGCTTCGACGACGATCTTGGTATCCCGGTTGCCCGCGCTGGACAGGCCTGGCAGCCCTAGCAGGCCGGAGAGGGCGATGGCGAGCACCGCCGCGATTCTGACGCGACCCATTGGTTGTCCTTCCCCAGAAGTGACAGTTGTTGGTTACCGTCGAACAAGGGAATGATCAGGGCAAGATCTCACCCTACGGTCCCGAATCACCCGACCGGCCCACGACGAACGTAGGGCCCGGAACGCTCGCGGCCCGAGCGGTTAACAGACAGGCATGACCATGACAGGCCTCGGCGCACTGACCGCTGAAGTGCTGACGCTGCTCTACGAGACACACGCCAAAGCATTGCATCGGTACTTGGCGCGCAGGCTCGACACTGCCACCGCGGACGACCTCGTCGCCGAGACCTTCCTGCAGGCCTGGCGCGAGCGCGCGAAGTACGACACCGCCAGGGGAACCGCACGCGCGTGGCTGTACGGCATCGCGACCAACCTGCTGCGCAACCACACCCGAAGCGAGGTACGCGGCCTGCGCGCACTCGCTCGCGAGCAAGCGAGCAGTGTCCAAAGCGCTCCGCCGGACGACAGGGCGGCAGCCCGCGTCGACGCGGGCAAGGAGGCAGGCAAGCTCGCCGAGGCACTCGCGCGCCTACGGGTCGTGGAGCGTGACGTGCTGCTGCTCGTCGCGCTCGCCGACTTCACTCCCGCCGAGGCCGCGGAAGCGCTCGGCATCAACGTCACCACGGCGCGGACTCGCCTGCATCGGGCTCGCCAGACCCTTCGCAAAGCCTTGGCCACCGAGGAGATCCCCCATGATTGACCCCGTCGACAAGGCAGTCGCCGAACTGCTTTCCGAGCCACCGGAGATGTCTGAGGCCGCCTACACGGCTGGCTTGACCCGCGTGCAGGCCGCCAGTTCCGGTGTCGTCGCCCTCGCGCCGGCGCGAACGATCTCACGGCGCCGGTTCCTGCCACTGGCCGCCGCGGCCGCCGCGCTCGCCGCCGCCGGGACGGGGGTGTTCGTCGCTTCCCGGGGTGGTGGCGAACCCGCCGCGCCCGCCACCTTCACCGACCCGGTTCTCGGCCCCGACCAGCGCTTCTACCTGCGCGTCGAGGACCAAGCCGTCAGCATCGCCAGCAAGGAAGTCACCGAATACTGGATACCGGCGGTCTGGGACCAGGACTGGCACAGCCATATCCAGATCACGCCGAACGGGGTGCCCGGCGGCTCCGATCTCATCGCACCAGGCGGGCAGTTCGGCGACGGCGGCGGCACGGCCGGCGGGACGAAGGTCGGCCCCACCGAGGCCAGGCGGCTGGTCACCGTCCTGCCAAGGGATCTCGACGGGCTCCGCCGCCATTTCGCGGCCATTCCCGAGCCCGACCGGCCCATTCTGCTGACCGACGTGCTGGCGGCACCGGCACCCGCCGAGCTACGGGCACCGCTGGTTCAGCTGCTCCGGGAACAGCCGGGTATGCGCGTCACGGAGAACACCCACTCGATCGACGGCCGCCCCGCCACCGAGTTCACCTACGAACACGCCGCCTCCGCCGATCCCCGCGATCGGGCCTCCCGGACGACGACGTATCTGTCGCCCGGCGACGGCCGCGTCATCGGTTCGGTCCACTCCCTGCTCAACCCCGACCAGGTCTTCACGCGCGTCACTTACACATACGCCGTGGTCAACGGCATAGGAACCCGTCCGTGAACGCTTGAGGCCGCTGCGGCCAATACGCTGCATGCAGGTGATCACCGCAGCGCACGACCCGGCCGAGCCGGTGCCCGGACCCGACCGCCCTGACCTGGGCGGACCGGACCCGGCACCGGCTTTCAGCCTGCTCTTCGACAGTCACGCCGGGCAGCTGCACCGCTACCTCACGCGACGGGTCGGGCCGGAGACCGCGCACGATCTCGTCGCCGAGACGTTCCTCGTCGCGCTGCGGCGGCGCGACTCGTATCAACCGGAGCTCGGGACCGCGCGGTCATGGCTGTACGGGATCGCGACCAATCTGCTGCGGCAGCATCTGCGTACCGAACTGCGGGGCCTCACCGCGACCGCGCGGCTCGCGAACGCCAGCGAAACCGTGATCGCCGGGCATGACGGACGGGTCAGCGAGCAAGTGGACGCTCAGGTCAAGGCCGCGCAGCTCGCCGGCGCGCTGGCTGAACTGAATCCGGCCGACCGCGATGTGCTGCTGCTCGTCTCGTGGGCGGGGTTCGAACCGTCCGAAGTGGCCGAAGCGCTCGGATTACCGCCGGGCACAGTGCGTTCCCGCTTGCACCGGATCAGGCGAAGACTGCGGATACAGGCTCCGCGAGTACACAAAGGACAGTCCACTGAGGAAGGATCGAGTCATGTCTGACGCCAGCCTGCACCAGGTCTGGTCCGAGACCGAACTCGACGACGCGCTCGACGCGCTGCACGCCGACGCCCCGTCCGCCGACCTCAGCGCGGTGCGCGCGACCCTGCTTCGAGCCGCGGGTGCCGCACCGGCCGAACAGCTGCCTGCAGCGAAGCCGCGCCGGAAGTGGGCCTGGGTCGCGGCGGCCGCAGCCGTCATGGTGCTCGCCGGTGGGATCGTGACGGTGTCGAACCTCGCGGGAGAGCCGGCGACCGAACCGTCGCTGCTGCAGCTGGGCTCGACCGGCGTGGTCAAACCGGACGCCCCGCTCAAGCCTGGCCAGGCGCGACTCCTCTACGAGCAACGCTGGGGTTCGCCGGTGTACGGCCAGCGCTACGAGACCATCATCGAGCTGTGGCTCCCCGCCGTGCCCGGCCAGGAGTGGCTGCGACGCGAAACCTCCACCGGACGGACGCTGCCCTTCCCCGGACCGGACAGCTCCACCGCGGACCCCAAACCGGCCGACGGGCCGCCGGAGGTCACCGAGAAACACAGCCGGCTCGACGGTGGCCCCGGCGACTTCACCAACCCGACGCCCGCGTTCCTGGCAACGCTGCGGCAGGACCCGGCGTGGGTCTACGAACGGCTCCGAGCCGAGTTCGGCAAGGGAAAGCCGCCTGTGGAGACCGACATCGACGTCTTCAGTTTCCGGACCATCGCCGACCTGCTGACCTCGGGCAGGCTGCCCGCGGACTACCGGCTGCTCTTCGCGCGGACGCTGAGCCTGGTACCCGGCTTCATGACCAGGAACGACAACGACCAGACCACCTACATCTTCGAGCGCCGCAACGAGCGGACCAAGCTGGTGCTCCAGACCAGCACCGGGTTGCCGGTTTCACAGAGCATCGTCACCGTCTACAACGCGGACGGGTACCCGGCCGGCACGCCGCTGCGGGAGTCCTACTACAAGACCATGGTCAGCGAGCGGCCGCCGATCCCGTCGACCACGACCACCAAGCCGTCGTGAGTGGTACGGCCGGTTCCTAACCGCCCGCAACACTCACGAGCCGCGCTGGGTCGAAGCGAGGGGCGCCCTCGGTGCGTAGTGGACACCCAGGGTGCCCCTCGCTGCCGTAGCGCGTGGCGGACCGGCGGCCGTCGGGTATGAGCGTGCGCGTTTTCGGCCGCTGGGCGGCCCCAAACCCGTTTCCGCAAGGGCAACACTGCGGCGCGCAGCGCCTCCGTTGAGGGTGGCGACGGGTGGGCGGTTCTAAGCGGCGATACCACTCACGACCCAGGTCAGCGTGCGTGGTTGGCGGCGTTGAGCGCGCTCGCGACGTCGCCGACCTCCAGCACGCGGATGCCGTCGGGGAGCTTGCCCGAGTCCGGCGGCACGAGCGCGTGCGTGAAACCCAGCCTGGCGGCCTCGGCGAGCCGCCTGCCGACGTTCGGCACGCGGCGGACCTCACCGGCGAGTCCCACCTCGCCGACGACCACCAGCCGTGGCGAGATCGGGACGTCCTGCACCGAGGAGGTCAGCGCGAGCACCACCGCGAGGTCGATCGCGGGCTCGGTGATCTTCATGCCGCCGACGGTCGCGGTGTAGACGTCCTTGTCACCCATTTTGACGCCGCCGCGCTTCTCCAAGACCGCGAGCACCATCGACACCCGTGACGCGTCCAGCCCGCTCACCGCGCGGCGCGGTTGCGGCATGGACGACGACGAGACCAGCGCCTGGACCTCGCCGAGCAGCGGGCGCTTTCCTTCGACCGTCACGGTGATCGCTGTGCCGGACACCGGCTCCGAGGTCCGGTTCATGAACAGCCCCGACGGGTCGGCGACGCCGACGATGCCGTCCTCGCGCAGCTCGAAACAGCCGATCTCGTCGGCAGCGCCGAAGCGGTTCTTCACGCCGCGCACCAGCCGCAGCGTCGAATGCTTGTCGCCCTCGAACTGGAGCACCACGTCGACCAGGTGCTCCAGTATCCGCGGACCGGCGACCGAGCCGTCCTTCGTCACGTGCCCGACCAGGATCACCGGTAGCCCGCGTTCCTTGGCGACCGCGACCAGCCCCGCCGTCACCGCGCGGACCTGGGTGACGCCACCCGGCGCGCCGTCCACCTGCGGCGAGGCCATGGTCTGCACGGAGTCGACGATCAGCACACCCGGTTTGACCGCGTCGACATGCCCGAGCACGACCGCGAGATCGCTTTCCGCCGCCAGGTACATCCCGGCGTGGATATTGCCGGTGCGCTCGGCGCGCAGCCGCACCTGACCGGCCGACTCCTCGCCGGTGACGTACAGCGAAGGCCCGAAATCACCCTCGCGCGCGGCCCATTGGTAGGCGACCTCGAGCAGCAACGTCGACTTGCCGACACCGGGCTCGCCCGCCAGCAGCACGACCGCGCCGGGCACCAGGCCGCCGCCGAGCACGCGGTCCAGTTCGGAGACCCCGGTCTCCCGCGCTCGCGCCGCCTCGATGTCGACTTCGCCGATCGGGCGGGCGGGCGTGTTGGGCAGGCTGAGTCCCAGCCTGGCTATCGCCGGGCGACTGTCGCCGCGCTCCTCGAGGGTGCCCCACGCCTGGCATTCCGGGCAGCGTCCCAGCCACTTGGCCGCTTCGTACCCGCACTCGCCGCAGCGATAGGAGACCGTGCTCTTCTTGACCACCAGCGCAGGCTAACCACCCGCACCGACAAAAACGGTCAGTGACCCTCGGCGGGCTTCGACTCCGGAGCCTCGGGGGCTTCGGTGCGGTCGTGAGGCGCGGGCGCGAGCGGCACGTCCAGCGTGACGGTGCCCGAGAGCTTGAAGGTGAAGGTGACCTTCAGCGTCATGCCCGGCCACAGCGGCGACTTCAGCTTCGGCAGCGTCACGGTCGCCTCGCCCGGCTTGGCGGAGGCGGACGGCGGCGCGGTCGTGGCCGGCGTGCTCTCCGCGGAAGAGGAAGAGGTGGCGGGCGACGACTTGCCGGTCGAGGTCGGCGTCGTGGGGGTCGCGGACGACGACGAGGTGGTCGTCGGCGTCGCGGAGACCGCGGGCGGCTCGATCGAGACGTCCGGCGTCGCGACGACCAGCGCGTGGCCCGCGACGATGACCTTCGAGCCACCGATCACCGCGGGGCCGCCGGTGGCGTCCGAAGCGACCGCGACGAGCTCGTCGTCGGCGGAGCCGTTGTTGACGATGGTGACGCCCAGCGGCACGGACGCGTCCTTGGCGTAGGCACCCGCCTTCGGGAACCCGAACGCGACGTTGCGCAGCGAGAGCTTGCCCGCCTCGCCGTGCGTACCGTTGACCGCCGGCTGCTGGCTGTCGGTCTGGGTGAGCTGACCCGCTCCGCACCCGCCCAGCACCAGCGCCGCGCCAAGAGCAAGCGCGGACACGCCGAACACGCGGCGATTCTGCAGCCTCACGTCAGAGTCCTTCCGATCTCAACGCCTGAATCACCGCGAAGACTAGCCGGGCGCCCCGCGCCGCGGAGAACCCGGTGCTCGTTCGAGCGAAGATCCACTGGCGGACAACGATGTCCACAATGGATTCACCCGGGTCAGGCGAACCGTTCGCCGCCACCTGCATGAGCATGGTGATTACGGGCTTGTCAACCCCGGCCGGACTGTCAACAGGCCGCTGACCTGCGACGACGGATGCGGGCCGCTAGGTGCCCCCTGGCAGCACGTGATAGGATAGGGGTAGCGAAAGGGGCAGAGGACACATGGTTTTCAAGGTCGGAGAGACCGTCGTCTACCCGCACCACGGTGCCGCACTCATCGAAGCCATTGAAACCCGCGTGATCAAGGGCGAGGAAAAGAAGTACCTCGTCCTCAAAGTCGCGCAAGGGGATCTTACGGTTCGTGTGCCCGCTGACAACGCCGAGATCGTCGGCGTACGTGACGTGGTCGGGCAAGAAGGACTAGACAAGGTTTTCGACGTACTGCGCGCTCCCCACACCGAAGAGCCCACGAACTGGTCTCGTCGGTACAAGGCCAACCTCGAGAAGCTCGCCTCCGGCGACGTGAACAAGGTGGCCGAAGTGGTGCGAGACCTCTGGCGGCGAGAGAAGGACCGCGGTTTGTCGGCAGGCGAGAAGCGCATGCTGGCGAAGGCGCGGCAGATCCTGGTCAGTGAACTCGCTCTCGCTGAGGGCACCGACGAGGACAAGGCCGAAGTCCTCCTCGACGAAGTTCTGGAAACCGCGACAGTCTAAGGCTCCATGGGCAGCTAGCCGTTCATGGATACGATCGCGCCCGATGAAGACCATTGCCGCGATTGTTGACGCTGTCGCTCATGTCACCGGTGAAACGGATGTGCTTTCACCGGTCCATGGTGAACCTATTTTGACGCACGCCGTGCGCGGGCTGCTCGACACCGGACACGTGGATTCGGTCGTCGTAGTGGCCCCAGCACGGCGTGTAGTCATGTTCAGGGATGCTTTGTCAGGTCTCGATTGCCGGGTGGCGCCCGGCTCCGTGCCCGACGCGATCGAACCGGGCCACGACGTCTACCTCGTGCACGATCCGCTGCGCGCGTTCACCCCGGCTTCGGTGATCGAGGCAGTGGCCGCCGCCGTCGGCGCCGAGAGCCCGGCCGTGGTGCCCGTGCTGCCGATGTCGGACACCGTCAAGGCGGTCGGCGCGTCGAATGTGATTATCAGCACTTTGGACCGGTCACTGCTCCGATCAGCCCAAACACCGGCCGGATTCACCGAGGAAGCACTGCGCGCCGCCTATGCCACCGGCGAGTTCGCGCTGCCGTCGGGCGCCAGGACGGTGCCAGGTCATCCCGACGCGATGCGCGTCGCCACCCCCTTCGAACTCCGCCTGGCCGAAGCGCTGCTCGCCGCGGGAAGTCAGGAGAACACGCTATGAGGATCGGCCAAGGCGTCGACGTTCACCCGATCGAAGCCGGACGGGACTGCTGGATCGCCGGACTGCTCTGGGAGGGCGTGGACGGCTGCGCCGGGCATTCCGACGGCGACGTCGCCTCGCACGCGTTGTGCGACGCGCTGCTGTCCGCCGCCGGGCTCGGCGATCTGGGCGCGGTGTTCGGCACCGGCGACCCGCGCTGGGCGGGCGCGCACGGCGCCGAGCTGCTCGCCGAAGTCCGCCGCCGGATCGAATCGGACGGATGGCGGCTGGGCAACGCGACCGTTCAGGTGATCGGCAATGCTCCGCGCATCGGAAAACGCCGAGACGAAGCCCAGCGAGTGCTCAGCGAGGCAGTCGGCGGACCGGTCAGTGTCGCGGGCACGACGACCGACGGACTCGGGCTCACCGGGCGCGGTGAGGGAATCGCAGCCATCGCGTCGGCGCTCCTGCTGCGTTCTTGATCAACGAATGACTGGTTTTTGTCCGAAATAGGGGGCAGTGGTCAAGGGTGTTGGTTGACTACGCTCGCGGACTATGGCGGTCATTTTCGACGAGATGACAAGTGCCCTATTCGACGCGCCGAACTTTCCCGTCGTGGCGACGGTGAGCGAGGACGGGAGCGCGCACTCTTCCGTTGTCTGGGCTAAACGCGAAGGTGACACAGTGCTGTTCTGTACGCAACGGAACAACGTCAAGGGGCGTAACATCGCGGCCCGGCCGATGGTCAGCGTTTCCGTGTTCGATGTGGAAAATCCTTACCGGTCCGCCGAGGTGCGCGGCCGTGCGGAATTCACGGAGAACAATGTTCAAGACTTCCTCAATGAGCTCTCGATCAAGTACACCGGCATCCCCAAGGAGCCGGACGAGTTCGACGACCTCTGCGTTGTGATCCGGGTCATCGTGGACAAGATAGTTCCGTTCGCCCTCTGAGTGGTCCGAACCATTACGCTGGATGATGTGACGATTCGGGCTGTGTTGTTCGACTTCTCCGGCACCCTCTTCCGCCTCGAGCAGGACGAGACCTGGCTGGCCGACCTGACCGACACCGGCGGCGCGCGCCTCGACCTGGAGGCGCAGACCGAGCTGATGCGGCGGATGACCGCCCCGGTCGGCAAGGTGGTGGACTTCGACGACGAGTACACCCACGCGTGGGAGAACCGCGACCTCGACCCGGGGCTGCACCGCAAGGTGTACCTCGAGGTGCTCAAGCAGTCCGGCGTACCGCGCCTCGACCAGGCCGTGGCGCTCTACAACCGGCTGATCGATCCCACCCAGTGGACGCCGTACCCCGACACCGAGGCCGTGCTCAAGGCCGCCGCCGGTCGCGGGCTCAAGGTCGGCGTGCTGAGTAACATCGCCTTCGACATCCGGCCGGCGTTCAGCAGCCGCGGCTGGGACGCCTACATCGACGAGTTCGTCCTGTCGTTCGAGGTCAACGCCATCAAGCCGCAGCCGGAGGTGTTCCGGATCGCGGTCGGCAAGCTCGGCGCACCGGCCGAACAGACGCTGATGGTCGGCGACCACGTCGACGCCGACGGCGGCGCGAGGGCCATCGGCTGCGAGTTCGCGCTGGTCGATCCGCTGCCGACGGCGGAGCGTCCGGACGCGCTGCTGGGCGCGCTGCGCACTCACCTGGGGTCCTAAGGGCGTGTTCCTCGCCCTAACCTCGGCGGGTGCGACAGGGCTCACGCCGAACCCGTACCATTTCGGGGTGGCTCTTCACCTCTATGACACGGCGACCAGAAGCGTGCGGGAATTCCAGCCCGCCGTGAGCGGAACGGCGTCCATCTACGTGTGTGGGGCCACCGTCCAGGGCGCGCCGCACATCGGACACGTCCGCGGTGCGCTGAACTACGACGTGCTGCGCCGCTGGCTCGTCCACAGTGGACTTGACGTATTCCTGGTGCGCAATGTCACCGACATCGACGACAAGATCCTCGCCAAGGCCGCCGACGCCGGCAGGCCGTGGTGGGAGTGGGGCGCGACGCACGAGCGCGCCTTCGAGGACGCCTACGACCAGCTCGGCTGCCTGCCGCCGTCGATCGCGCCGCGCGCGACCGGCCACGTCACCCAGATGATCGAGCTGATGCAGCGCCTCATCGACTCCGGCCACGCCTACGCGTCCGGCGGCGACGTCTACTTCTCGGTCAAGTCGTTCGAGGACTACGGCGCGCTCTCCGGGCAGCGCCCCGACGACATGCAGCAGGGCGAGAGCCTCGGCGAGGGCAAGACCGACCCGCGCGACTTCACACTGTGGAAGGCCGCGAAGCCAGGCGAGCCCTCGTGGCCGACGCCGTGGGGCAACGGCAGGCCAGGCTGGCACCTCGAGTGCTCCGCGATGGCGACGGCCTACCTCGGCGCGGAGTTCGACATCCACGGCGGCGGGATCGACCTGATCTTCCCGCACCACGAGAACGAGCGCGCCCAGTCGAACGCGGTCGGCGACCCGTTCGCCAGGTTCTGGCTGCACAACGCCTGGGTGACCATGTCCGGCGAGAAGATGGCCAAGTCGCTCGGGAACACCGTGGCGATCCCGGCGATGCTCGCGAAGTACCGGGCGCCCGAGCTGCGCTACTACCTGATCCAGCCGCACTACCGGTCGAACATCGAGTACTCGGACGGCGCGCTGTCCGAGGCCGCGACCGGCTACCGGCGCATCGAGCAGTTCCTGCGGCGCGCGGGCGCGGTCGCGATCGGGCAGGTGCCCGCGGAGTTCGCGAAGGCGCTCGACGACGATCTGGCGACGCCGCAGGCGTTCGCCGTGCTGCACAACACAGTGCGTGAAGGTAACGCCGCGCTGGACAGCGCTGATACTTCTAAGGCGCTCGACCTCGCCGCCTCCGTGCGTGCCATGGTCGACGTGCTCGGTCTGGACCCGCTTTCGGCGCGGTGGTCCGAGGCAAGCGGTGCTGACGCGCCGTACAAGCAGGCGCTGTCCGACATCGTCGACGGCCTGCTGAAGGAGCGACAGGAAGCGCGCGCCGCGCGCGACTTCGCCCGCGCCGACGCCGCGCGTGACCGTCTCATCGAGGCGGGCATCGCGGTGGAAGACACCCCCGACGGTCCTAAATGGACAGTGAAAGAAGCGTAGAAGACATGGCAGGCAATTCCCGGCGCCAGGGCGCTATTCGCAAGCCCGGCTCCAAGAAGGGCCAGGTCGTCGGCTCGGGTGGGCAGCGGCGCAAGGGTCTCGAAGGCCGGGGCGCGACACCCAAGGCCGAGGACAGGCCCAACCACAAGAAGTACAAGATGGCCAACGCGGCCAACCGCGCGCAGGACGCCCGCCAGAAGAAGGCGGACCGGCCGGAGCTGATCGCCGGGCGCAACCCGGTGGTCGAGGCGCTGCGCGCGGACGTGCCGGCGGTGGCGTTGTACGTGGCGCTGAACATCGACCTCGACGACCGCGTCAACGAGGCCGTCCGCCTCGCGGGCGACAAGGGCATCTCGATTCTGGAGATCCCGCGCGAGGAGCTCGACCGCAAGACCGGCCGCGCCATGCACCAGGGCCTCGGCCTGCAGGTGCCGCCGTTCGAGTACGCGCACCCCGACGACCTGATGACCGTGGCGCGCGACTCCGGCGACACGCCGCTGTTCGTCGCGCTCGACGGCGTCACCGACCCGCGCAACCTCGGCGCGGTCATCCGCTCGGCGGCCGCGTTCGGCGCGCACGGCGTGCTGCTGCCCGAGCGGCGCAGCGCGGGCATGACGGCCGTGGCGTGGCGCACCAGCGCGGGCACCGCGGCGAAGCTGCCCATCGCGGTGGCGACCAACCTGACCCGTCAGCTGAAGGCGTGGGCCGACCAGGGCCTGATGATCGTCGGGCTCGACGCCGACGGTTCCGTAGACATCGACGAGCTGGACCTGGCGGCCGACCCGCTGGTCATCGTGCTGGGCTCCGAGGGCCGCGGCCTCTCGCGCCTGGTCCGTGAGACCTGCGACGCGACCGTGTCCATCCCGATGGCCGCGGGCGTCGAGTCGCTCAACGCCTCGGTCGCGGCGGGCGTCCTGCTCGCCGAGGTGGCGCGCCGCCGCCGCATCGCCGGCCGGATCTGAGTCGTGAGCGTTCCGGGCGGCTCAGAACCGCCCGGAACGCCATTACGCGGTGTGATAGTGGCGTAGGCCTGTGAGCCGGGCCGCGACCTCGGCATCGGTGGGCAGCGAAGTGCCCGAGACGTAGCGCATGATCCCGTCACGCGCCGGATCATCGGATGCTTCCACGAAAACGATGGTTTCCTCGACACCGGCCGCGAACAGCAGCTCCGAGTCGAGGCCGAACATGGTGTCGAAGTTGGCGTTCTTGGCGTTCCAGAGCGCGAACACGTCACCGAGGCGCTTGCGCTCGGCCACCAGCAGCGCGGCCATGCCCATGCTGTCGCTGAACGACCAGCCACTCTGGTGCATCAGTGTCTCCTGCGCGAGCAGGTAGACGAGGAAGTCGGCGTCCTCATCGGTGCTGTCGGAGAACAGCTCCCGCAAGACCGCCGCACGGGCGGCGGCATGCAGGTCGGTGACGGATTCGTCCGGGGACGCGGTGAAGGACAGCTCCACCCATCTCCCGCGGTCGCCACGCCACCAGTCCAGTCCACGGGTCGACGGCTCACTCATGGGGCCTCCCCTGCTTTCGACGGCTTCAGCGTCAAGACTCCAACCTTCGCCACGGGCTAGCAAGTGCTGGCGTTATCGTCACCGGGAAAGGTCAAGGGGGCTCCGCACCGATGTCGTTCGTCTCGCCACTGTTCCTGTGGTACTTCATGCCGGCGGTACTGCTCGCCGTGCTGGTGTTCCCTCGTGGTTGGCGCAACGGCATCGTGGCCGTCGGCAGCCTCATCTTCTACGCGACCGGAGCAGGCCCGTTCCTGCTGTTGCTGCTCGCCTGCATGGTCGTGAACTTCTTCGCGGGGCGCTCACTGGAGCCCAACGAGTGGGACGCCAGGCACGCGTTCCGCCGCAGGCTGCTGATCGCGGTGATCACCTTCGACGTCGCGGTGCTGGTGGTCTGGAAGTACGCGGGCTTCGCGACCCAGCAGATCGCGGCCTTCGCGCAGCTGTTCGGCGGCAACTTCCCGGTGGCCAACCTGGTCATCCCGATCGGCATCTCGTTCTACACCTTCCACCACATCTCCTACGTGGTGGACATCTACCGCGGCGAGCGCAGGGCACTGCGCAACATCGTGTCCTTCGCGGCCTACATCGCGATGTTCCCCCAGCTCGTGGCGGGCCCCATCGTCCGCTACCGGGAGATCGCCGACCAGCTCCCCCAGCAGCGTTCCCACCGCCTCGACGACATCGCGGCAGGCTTCCCCCGCTTCGCGCTCGGCCTGTGCAAGAAGACGATCATCGCGGACTCACTGAGCCCGATGGTCGAGGCCTGTTTCGCCACCCCGCCCAACCAGATGACCTTCGCGACCGCCTGGCTGGGCGCGATCGGGTACACGCTCCAGCTGTTCTTCGACTTCTCCGGTTACTCGGACATGGCGATCGGCCTGGGCCGCATGCTCGGCTTCAGGTTGCCGGAGAACTTCGCCAGGCCGTACTCGGCGGTGACCATCACGGAGTTCTGGCGCCGCTGGCACATGTCCCTGTCCCGCTGGTTCCGCGACTACGTCTACATCCCACTCGGCGGCAACCGCCACGGCGCGGCCAAGACGTACCGCAACCTGTGCATCGTCTTCGTGCTCACCGGCTTCTGGCATGGCGCGCAATGGACGTTCCTGGTCTGGGGCATGTACCACGGTGCGCTGCTCATCATCGAGCGCGCGTTCGGCTACGACACGACGCCCGCTTCGGTGATGGCGCGCGTCGGGCGGCGTGCGCTGACCCTGGTGCTCGTGGTGATCGGGTGGGTGTTCTTCAAGTCGGTGGACCTGGCGCATGCGCTCGGCATGCTCGGTCACATGCTGCTGCCGGACTTCACGGGCCTCGGTGACGTGGTCGAGGCGACGGTGACGAACCAGCGCGTGGTCATCCTGCTGGCGGCGATGGTGATCGTGTTCCTGCCCTCGCATCCGGTGACCGGCCCGCTGCTGGAGTCGTCCCGAAGCCGCCCGGCCAACGCCCTGCGGATCGGCGTGATGACGGTCGGGCTGGTGTACGCGGCGATCCTGGTCGCGACCGGAACCTTCAGCCCGTTCCTGTACTACCAGTTCTGATGGGGTCGTGAGTGGTACCGCCGGTTAGAACCGGCCGTACCACTCACGACCCCAGATCCCGAACGGGTAACCGCTCGTAACAGCTCGGGCGAGCGCGGCGACTGACCTCCCACGACAGATCGGGGAGGCCATGACCGTTTCACCGCGTGCGCTGATCATCAGTGCCGTCCTTGTGATCCTCGCGCTCGCCGCGGCCGCGTTCTTCGCGCTGCGAAGCCACTCGACCACGGCCTCCCCCGCCGCTCCGACCCCGGTCATGACCGCGCCGACCAGCAGTCCTTGTGTGAACAAGCAGGCGAGTCCGCCGTGCATCAACGACGCGGGAAAGCTCATCGGCGCCAACGGGGAAAACCTGAGCCCGACCACAACGGCCACCCCGACACCGGCCCCGCTGCTCGCGAGCCCCGCCGACTTCACCGTCACCGTGAAGACCTTGGAGAAGAAGTGCTTCGGGTCGGCGGGCTGCAACGTCACCTATCGCATCGATCCCAAGACCACCACGCCGTGCTTCCCGTCGTGCACGGTGCTGTACGAGATCGTCGGCGGCGAGGACGTCCAGAACGGCAGCTTCACACTGACCGGGACCACCGCCCGGTTCGACTCACAGGAAATGATCCAGACCAAGTCGTCTAAGGCTGAACTCAAGGTCAAGGTCACCGACGTGCTGCCGAACTGAAAGCCCGGAAATGGGGCTTCGCAAGGGCTTTGAACACGCGCTGTGGCTAGGCCGTCCGGATGATTTTCCTGATCACGCTGGGTGCTGACGATCTTGTAGCCAGTGCACCCGTGTCAATGACACAGGCCGCCGCCTGGTGGATCGCCTCTGCAGTAAGGATTACCTTGCACGCAGAGTGCAAGTTGCAACCGGTAACTTGGCGGACCGGCAACAGTCGCCCGAATTTCTTATTTCGCGGTTAACACGCAAAGCGTAGAGTAACTCCCCGCGCTCGAACAGACACTCTCAGCACTCGTCCGTTCGGGTGGCCATCGAGGAGGTGACCGAAGTGTCCGCGGAAGCCAAAAGGCTCCGCAGTAGCCCACTGCAAGAGATCTTCTGGACCAGAACGAATTTGCTTCTACTGGTGCTGGTCGTGATCTCCGGCTCGAGCCTGTGGATCTCCAGCTCGATGCCCGCCGGCGCGGCGAAAACGCTGTTGAACGCGCTCGGCACCGGAACGCTGATCTCCGCCGTGGTCGGCTTCGGCCAAACCCTGATCACCGCCAGTGCCTCGCAACGGGCTTTGGTGGCGCCGGTGATCGAGGAGAGCCGTCGCGCACTGCAGGAGCTCAGTGCCGAATACCGCTCGCTCAACAACGAGTTCTTCCCCACCGACGTGTTCGAGGCGACCACCCATCCGGACCCCAAGTTCAACCGGGTGATGATGGCCGACCTGAACGCCACCCGGCAGTACTTCTTCCGCGGGTTCTCGGGACGGCACGCGGCGGCGCGGCTGCTGCTTTCCCGTACCGAGCGGGAACTTCGCGCGGTGATCGCGGATCCGCGTGACGCCAGTTCGATCAACGGGCGTGCGCGCTATCTGCTGCGGCGCGAAGAGGCGGGCGTGGACTACGAGTCCATCAAAACCCGCCTGCACGAAGAGATCTCCATCGGACTGGTCGGGCTGTACCTGGCGCGCAGCCGGTGCGCGCAGGTCGACATCACCGTGGTCGCCGACCCGCCGCTGGACCGGCTGGAGATGTTCGACGAAAGCGTCTGGCTGACCCTGTACAGCGACATCGGCGGCGCGAGCACGCTTTACCCGAGGACGTTGCGGTTCACCGAAGGCTCGTTCATGTACAACATGGAACGCACCGAGTTCCTGCGTGTGTGCAACTCGCGCACCGGCCGCCATTTCCTGATCACCCCCGACACCAGCCGCCGTGATTTCCTCGCCCTGTTCGAAAAGATCACCGGCAATACCCTGACCGAGGAGCAGTTCCTGGAACTGGAGGCCAAGTTCCACACCTTCCGCCGGGAGTTCTCCACCATCGCCGAGCTGGGGAGCTGATCGTCTTGCTCACCCGTGTGTCCGTACTCGACCAACTCGCGATGCAGCTGCGCGACGCCGAATTCCCGTTGACCGACAACTGGCACGCCGTCGACGACTGGTTTCGGCCATGGGCCGCACAGCCGGGACTACGGCAGGCGCTGCGCAGGCATGTGCGCACACTGCAACCGGAATTGGCGCTGACCGTCGCGAGCAAGTCGCGCGAGACGACCACGCATTTCGCCTGGTGCCTGCTGGACCGCCCGGAGGATCCGTTCTCCTTCTGGCTGCACGAATACAAACCCCAGCAGGACTGGCGGCACGGTTACGCCGATTCGGTGCACAATCACAGGTATCACTTCTGCACCACGATCCTCCGCGGTAACTACGTCCATGAAAGATATGACGCGGAACTGCATCCCGAAACCGGGCTGATCTCCTCGGCGACGCTGCGGCAGCGCACGGTGTGCCTGGTCGGCGCGTCGGGATCGTTGCAGGCCGACGAATTCCACCGGATACCGACGGCGGCCGAAGACGCGATGACCTTCCTGGTCAAGTCGCGCGCGGTGCGCGAATCGAGTCTTTCCTATGACCCTTCGACAAGGATCAGTCACCGGCATGTTCCGGTTGAGGTCCGATTGGGGGACCTAGCTAGGCGAATTTAGCTACCCGTAGCTACACAGCGGCGTCGAATACGCCTACCATTACTCCACCCGCCTGTCAGAAACCGGCCGGGATCGGAGAGGTGTATGCGCGCCCACAAGAGCACGGTGTCGAATTCGATCATCGCTATCGTCGAACAACGTGTCCATCAGCTGTGCTGGAAGTACGCCGAGAGCCTGCCATTCCACGGCTGGCACCACGTGAATTTCGTCCGCACGAAAGCGGTCGGCTTCGCCGAATGCAACGGTGCGGACGTTTCGGTCGTGGAAACCGCCGCGCTCGTGCACGACGTGAACTACATCGTCCTGAAGAACTCACCGGCCGCGGCAGGCCGCGAGCTCCGCCTCGGCATCCTCATGGAGGCCGGCGTCGAGCCCGCGGTCGCACGCTGGATCGACGAACTCGTCGACGAGGCCGAGATGGCCAACCGCGGCCCGCACATCTCGCTGGAGGCCCAAGCGCTCTCCGACGCGGACACGCTGTTCAAGGCGCTGCCGGTGACCCCGGTCGTGCTCGCCCACCGCTACCTGAGCGAGAACGGCCTGAGCCTGCGCGAGCTGGCCCACAAGATCGTCGGCGAGCAGGCCGACGTCCACGACGACGGCTACTACTTCTACAACCCCGAGGCCGCCGCGCTGTACTCACGCTGGGCAGGCGCCAACCTCGAGCTCTGGCGCTGCATCAAGGACGCCGTCGACGACCCCACGGTCGCCGAACTCCTGGACGCGGTCCACGGCGTCGAGGCCTCGGCCGCCTCCTAGCCGGTCCCAGCCGGAAAAAATCCCAATGTGGCATTCGTCAGTTTTCAGCTGACGAATGCCACATTGGCGCGCTCAAAGCTGACGAAAGCCGCATTGGGATTTTTTGGACCGGCGCGAGGCCTCAGACCAGGCGTTTGGGGCGTGGCGGGGCCCGGAAGGGGCTTTCAGGACTGGGGCTTGGCGGCGGGCGCCGCGGGGGCTTTGGTTTTGGGGGTGGGCTTGGGGTTGTCTTCGCCGGGGGCGAGGGCGCGGATCGCCTCTTGGACCGCGAGGTCCGTGGCGGCCAGCCGGTCGGCGACGTTGGCCTTCAGAGCGAGTGTGACGCGCTGGCGCTCTTCGGCCTCGGCGAGCTGGCGGTTGGCGTCGGCGAGCTTGGCCGCGGCCTCGGCTTCGAGGTTCTTGATGCGCTCGGTGGCCGCGCGCTCGGTCTCGGCGATGCGGGCCGAGAGTTCGTCGGTGGCCTTCTTGTCGGCCGCGTGGCGGCGTTCGAGTGCCTCCTCGTCGAGCTTCTCTCGGTAGGCCTTGGCCTCGTCGGCGAGGCGCTGGTTCTCGGCGCGGCCGTCGGCCATGAGCTGCTCGTGCTCGGCCGCGCGTTCCTTGGTGAGCTTGTCGATTGCGCGGCGGCTCTCGTGGGAGTACTTGTCCGCCTCTTCGCGGGTCGACGCGGCGTCGGCTTCGGCACTCGCCTTGAGCTCGGCGATCTCCTCCTCGGCGAGCTGCATCATCATGCGGACGCGCTCGGCCATGGCGCCGGCGCCGGACGGGCTCGCGGTCATGCGGACCAGCGCGGCCTTGGCGTCGGCGAGCTCCTTCTGGGCGTAGCTCAGTGCCTTGGACAGCTCACCGGAGGTGGCGACGGCCTCGTCACGGTTCCGCGAGGTCGTCTTGAGCTCGGCCGACAGGCTCGCTAGACGCTCATCGACCTGCTTCTGGTTGTACCCGCGCACCGCGACGGCGAAGTGGGCAGGTTCGGCGGACTTCTCAGAGGTGTCAGCAGCGACCATTGCGCAACTCTAGTGATGCACCTCCCATTTTCTCGTACCGCCAAACGGATGCATTACGACGTTTGGTCCACTCCGGACGCCCATGGCATGCTCCACGGTATTGACGGGCCGTAAGGGAGGTCGTCGTGAACGTCCAGGCGATCCTCGACGACATCGGCGAGCACTGGCACGTCTATCTGACGATGCCGTTCATCGCCGCCCTGATCGGCTATCTGACCAAGCGCGTGGCCATCGAAATGATGTTCAAGCCACTCGAATTCGTTGGCGTCAAACCGTTTCTCGGCTGGCAGGGCGTCATCCCGGCCAACGCGCGGCGCATGTCGACCACCGCCGTCGACCTGTTGACGAAGAACCTTGTCGACCCCCAGGAGATCTTCTCCAGGCTCGACCCTCAGCGCATGGTCGAGGAACTCGAGGAGCCGCTGCTCAAGGCCGTCGAGGACGTCACCCGCGAGGTCATGGAGCAGCATCAGCCCAGACTGTGGGAGCTGCTGCCCGCCCGCGCACAGCAGATGCTGGTCAACCAGGTGCGCGCGCAAGCGCCCAAGGTCGTCGAACGGCTGATGCGGGAGATCTCGACGAACATCGACGAGGTGCTCGACGTCAACGCCATGCTGATCGAGGCCATGGTCCGCGACAAGGCGCTCACCTGCCGCCTGATCAAGGACGTGGCCGCGCCGGAGTTCAAGTTCATCGCGCGGTCCGGCATCTGGTTCGGGTTCGTCATCGGCCTGGTGCAGTTCGTCGCGTGGGCGCTGACCAAGCAGCCGATCATCATGCCGATCTTCGGCTTCTTCACCGGGCTGGTGACCGACTGGCTCGCGCTCAAGATGATCTTCTACCCACGTGAGCCGCGCGGGTTCGGCTTCTTCCGCTGGCAGGGCATGTTCCAGAAACGCCGCCGCCAGGTCGCCGCCGACTACGGCGCGCTGATCGCCGAAGAGGTGCTGACCGTCCGCAACGTGATGGAGGCCGTGCTCACCGGGCCGAAGTCGGACAAGCTGTTCGCGATGATCCAGCGCGAGGTCCAGCGCACCATCGACCAGCAGGCCAGCATCGCGAAACCGATCGTCGCGCTGACCGTCGGCGGCAAGGAATACCAGCAGATGAAACGCGCCGCGGCGGCCAAGGCGATCGAATACCTGCCCGAAACGGTCAAGCACGTCGAGGGCTACGCGACCGACGCGCTCGACGTCCGCAACACGATCGTCGAGAAGATGCAGCAGCTGACCCCGATCGAGTTCGAGGGGATCCTCCGCCCGGCCTTCAAGCAGGACGAGTGGAAGCTGATCGCGGTCGGCGCGATCATCGGCGGGCTCGTAGGCGAACTCCAGGTGCTGCTGCTCTTGCACTGACGTGACGTTCACCGCGTGTCCCGTGAGAACACGCGCGGTGACCGCTACGGTTTGCGGGTGAACGGACTCGCTGAGCACTGGCAGGTCTATGTCACCATGCCGTTCATCGCCGCGCTGATCGGCTACGTGACCAAGCGGGTCGCCATCGAGATGATGTTCAAGCCGGTCGAATTCGTTGGTATCAAGCCATTCCTGGGATGGCAGGGCGTATTGCCCGCGAACGCGCGCCGGATGGCGAGCACCGCGACCGAGATGCTCACGCACAATCTCGTCGATCCCAAGGAGATCTTCTCCAGGCTCGATCCGGAGCAGGTCGCGCGCGAGATCGAGCAGCCGCTATTGCGCGTCGTCGAGGACGTCACGCGCGAGGTGATGGAGCAGTACCAGCCCAGGTTGTGGGAAGTGCTGCCGAACACCGCGCAGGCGCTGCTGCTCAAGCGCGTACAGGCCGAAGCGCCGCGCGCGATCGCCAAGATCATGCGCGAGATCGCCGACAACATCGAGGACGTGCTCGACCTGCAGCACATGGTCGTCGAGAACCTGGTGCGCGACAAGGCGTTGCTGAACCGGCTGATCCGCGACATCTCGCGCCCCGAGATGCGGTTCATCGCGAAATCCGGAATCTTCTTCGGTTTCGTGCTCGGCTGTGTGCAGCTGATCATCTGGGCGGTCACGAAATCACCGATCGTGCTGCCGCTGTTCGGCTTCCTGATCGGCTGGCTCACCGACTGGCTCGCGCTCAAGATGATCTTCCTGCCGCGTGAGCCGCGCACGTTCTTCGGCTTCTACACCTGGCAAGGCGTCTTCCAGAAGCGCCGCGACCAGGTCGCCGCCGACTACGGCGACATGATCGCGCGCGAGATCATCACCATCCCGAACCTGATCGAGGCCGTGCTCAAGGGCCCGAAATCGGACCGGCTCTTCCAGCTGATCACCCGCGAGGTGCAGAAGACGATCGACCAGCAGGCGAGCATCGTGAAGCCGTTCGTCGCGGTCGCCGTCGGCACCCGCCGGTTCCAGGAGATGAAGCAGACCGCGGCCACGAAGGCGGCCGAGCGAGTGCCGGAGACCATCCGGCACGCCGAGGACTACGCGATCAACGCGCTCGACGTCCGCAACACCATCGTGGACCGCATGCGCAAGCTGACCGCGCTCGAGTTCGAGCAGTTGCTGCGGCCCGCGTTCCGCCAGGACGAGTGGAAGCTGATCGCGGTCGGCGCGATCATCGGCGGGCTCGTGGGCGAGCTCCAAGTCCTGCTCCTGCTGCACTAAGGTGCCCTGGTGAACGCCGTGCTGAACGACCTCGAGCAGCACTGGGCGCTGTACGCGGCCATCCCGTTCGTCGCCGCGCTGATCGGCTACGTGACCAAGCGCGTGGCCATCGAGATGATGTTCCGGCCGATCGAATTCGTTGGTATCAAGCCGGTTTTCGGCTGGCAGGGCGTGGTGCCCAAGCACGGCGGGCGGATGGCGGCCGTCGCCACCGACCTGCTGACCACCAACCTGCTCGACCTCAAAGAGGTCTTCGACAGGATCGATCCCGACCTCATCACCCGCCAGATCGAGCAGCCGCTGCTCAAGGCCGTCGACGACATCGCGCGCGCCGTGCTCGAGGAGTACCACCCGCGGATGTGGGAGGTCATGCCGTCGATGGCGCAGGAGCTGCTGATCAAGCAGGTCCAGGCGTCGACGCCGCGGCTGGTGCGCGAGCTGATGGACGAGCTGCGCGAGAACCTCGACGAGGTGCTCGACGTCAAGCACATGACCGTCCAGACGCTCACCCGCGACAAGAAACTGCTCGTGCGGCTCATCCGCGAGACCTCGCGCCCGGAGATGGGCTTCATCGCGCGGGCGGGCATCGTCTTCGGGTTCACGCTCGGCATCGTCCAGGCGATCACCTGGGCGGTCACCAAGGAACCGCTGGTGCTGCCGATCTTCGGCGCGCTGGTCGGGCTGTTCACCGACTGGCTGGCGATCAAGCTGATCTTCGTGCCGCGCGACCCGATCCGGCTCGGCCCGCTGACCTTCCAGGGCAAGTTCCAGAAACGCAAGGCCGAGGTCGCGAGGCAGTACGGCGAGCTCATCGCGCACGAGGTGCTGACCGTGCCGAACCTGATGGAGGCCGTGCTGGCCGGTCCGCGGTCGGACCGGCTGCTCGCCATGGTCCAGCGCACGGTCGCCAAGGCCGTCGACGAGCAGGCCAGCGTCGCGAAGCCGCTCGTCGCGCTCGCGATCGGCGGGCAGCGGCTGCGGGAGATGAAGACCGCGGCCGCGCGCAAGGCCGTCGAGTCGTTCCCGGCGACGGTCCGGCAGGCCGAGGGCTATCTCACGCAGGCGATGGACGTCGCGCAGATGGTCGAGTACCGGATGCTGCGGCTGACCCCGCTGCAGTACGAGGGCCTGCTGCGGCCCGCGTTCCGCCAGGACGAGTGGAAGCTGATCGCGGTCGGCGGGTTCATCGGTTTCCTGGTCGGCGAACTGCAGGTTCTGCTCATGCTGCACTGACCTGCCCGTTACCGTGGAGGCGTGGCATCCGAACCTCAGCAGCTGCCTGCCGTCCACGAAGCGTGGCTCCCCCGTGAGCACGCGTTGCACCGGCCACGCCACGGCGGACGGCAGATGACCGCGCTGGTCTGCGCGCTGATGTTCTTCGTGACACCGACACTGCTGTGGATCGTCGGCGTCCGCCCGAGCGAGATCGAGAACCACAAGCTCGCGAGCTTCCCGAGCCTCGGCGACGGCTGGAAGTTCTTCACCGGCCTGCCCGGCTGGGCCACCGATCAGCTGTCCTTCCGCAGCGGCGCGATCCAGGCCGCGGACGGCATCAGCCGCGGCTTGTTCGGCGAAGGCGCCCCGCTCGACCAGGCGCCGCCGCCCGTCGCGGGCCCGATCCCCGGCGGCACGCCCGCCACGCCGAAGAACGCGCCGTCACCGCAGGGCAGCCCCAACAGCCAGGCCGGGTACCGCCGGGTCGTGCAGGGTGTCGACGGCTGGCTGTACTACGGCTACGACGCCGAGGCCAAGTGCGCGCCGAGCCGCCCGCTGGCCGACACACTGAGCCGCATCAACACGCTGCGCCAGGCCGTCGAGAGTTCCGGGCGCAAGTTCGTGTTCGTCATCGCGCCGGACAAGACCACGATGGTCCCGCAGAAGCTGCCCGCCAGTTACCCCGACAAGGACTGCTCAGTCCCCAAGCAGGAGCCGGACTGGGCGCAGTTCCTCGCGGCGGGCGCGCTGGACCTGCGGCCCGAGCTCAAGAAGTCCGAAGGCCGGGTCGGCCACCCGATCTACCCGCCGAACGACACGCACTGGACCGACGAGGGCGCGCTCGTGATGGCGCGCGACCTCGCCAACGCCGTCCAGCCCGGCGTCACGCAGACCTGGGTCAGCACGCCGACGCGCAAGTACGACGTCAACGCCGACCTGCCGCCGCTGCTCGGCCGCAACGAGGTCAAGACGCTGCAGGAGTACTCGCTCAAGCCGGACGGGGCCGTCGACCGCGGCGGCCTGTCCAACGGCGACATCGACAAGCCGGTCTACCGCAAGACCAGCCCGCTGGTCGGCACGATCGACAAGCGGACGCTGATCTACGGCGACTCGTTCACCAAGGCGTCTTCGCGATACCTGCCCGGTGGCTTCACCAACCTGACCATGCTCGCGCACTTCACCTCGAAAACCACGCAGGAGCAGGCGATCGACGAGTTCGTCAACGCCGAGATCGTGGTCGTCGAGGCGGTGGAACGCAGTGTCTCCGCCGGTCAGCTGACCTTCATCGAGGACGGTTTCCTCAGCGCAGTGCGGGCAAAGCTGGAAGAGCATCCAATCGGGTAGGCACGCGGTCGCGCACCTTCGCCACGATCCGGCAGACCAGGTAGATCACGAACGAGATGGTCGTGACGAACGCGCTCACCGGCTTGCCTGGCGCGAGCGAGAGCACGATCCCGCCCAGCGCGGCGACCTCGGCGAAGATCACCGCGAGCACCGTGGCCTTCCACGGGCTGGCGGTCACCCGCGCGGCGGCCGCGGCGGGCGTCACCATCAGCGCGACGACCAGCAGCGAGCCGACGACCTGCACGCTCAGCGCGGTCGAGATGCCGACCAGCACGGCGAAGACCATGGTCAGCGCCCGCACCGGCACGCCGCGCGCGATGGCGACGTTGCGGTCGACGCTGGCGAACAGCAACGGCCGGTAGACCAGCGCGAGCACGATCAGCACCAGCACGGACCCGCCGACCAGCGCGACCAGGTTGGTCGAGTCGATGGTGATGATCTGGCCGGTCAGAATCCCGAACTTGTTCGCGGACCGTCCTTTGTAGAACGACAGCAGCAGCACGCCGAGGCCGAGCCCGAACGACAGGATCACGCCGATCACCGAGTCACGGTCGGACTCGCGGCCGCCGAGAATCCCCAGCAGCAGCGCCGCGACGATGGCCCCGGCCAGCGCGCCGTACTCGACGCCGACGCCCAGCAGCAACGCGCCTGCCGCGCCGGTGAAGGCGAGTTCCGCGGTGCCGTGCACGGCGAAGGACATCCGGCGCATCACGATCAGCGGCCCCAATAGGCCTGCCACCAGGCCGAGCACGGCGGCGGCGAGCAGTGCCGTCTGCACGCTGTCGAGCCCGAGAAGCTGAGCCGTCTTGCCGAAATCGAAAAGCTCGTTCACTCGCTCATCGCTTCTTCGTGATGGTGTGGCTCTTCCTCACACAGCGAGCTGTGCGCGCCCGCGATGTGGATCTGGCCGCCGACCTTGAGCACCTGGATCTTCGTGCCGTAGAGCTCCGACAACGTCTCGGAGCTCATCACCTCATCCGGTTTGCCGATCCGGAACTGGCCGTTGACCAGGTAGAGCACCCTGTCCACATAGGACAAGATGGGGTTGATCTCGTGCGTCACGAACAGGACCGCGGTGTTCGCGCTCTTGCGCCGCGCGTCGATCAGGTCGCTGACCGCGCGCTGGTGCGCGAGGTCGAGCGAAAGCAGTGGTTCGTCGCAGAGCAGCACCTCGGGATCGCCGACCAGCGCCTGCGCGACCCGCAGCCGCTGCTGCTCGCCGCCGGAAAGCTTGCCGACGGGCTCGTTCGCGTAGCGCGTGGCGCCGACCGACTCGACGGCGGCGGCGACCTTGCGGCGGCGCTCGGCGCGGGTGCGCAGCCCGGTACCCCAGCGGTGCCCGTCGAGGCCGAGGCCGACCAGATCGGTGCCGCGCAGCGTCAGGCCCTCGTCCATGGCGCGCTGCTGCGGGATGTAGCCGACCTTGGAGTTCACCCCGCCCGGCTTGTGCCCGGCGAGCGTGACCTGGCCGCCGGACAGCTGCTGCAGGCCCAGCAGGACCTTGAGGAAGCTCGTCTTGCCCGACCCGTTCGGCCCGAGCACCGCGAGGAACTCACCGGGCTCGACGGTCAGGTCGAGCCCGGACCACAGCGTCCGGCTGCCGAACGCGAGGCTGGCCCCTCGGACGTCGACCGAGGGCCTGGCCTCTCGCAGTACCGCTGACATCAGCCGTTCAGTGCTCCCACCAGCGCGTCGACCTGCTTGCTCATCCAGGCAATGTAGTCCGTCACACCGCCGGGCAGCGTTTCGGACACGTCGACGACCGGCACACCGGCGCTCTTGGCGGCCCCGACGACCTGCTCGGTGGTCGGCGTGACCGTCTGGACATTGTTGATCAGCGCCTTGACCTTCTTGTCGCTGACCAGCGCCTTGACCTCCGCGACTGCCGCGGCCGGCACGTCCTGCTCCTCCTCGACGGCCTTCGAGAACTCCTCCGGCGTCGCGTCGGTGACCTTGGCGGTCTCCAGCAGGTAGTGCGCGACGGGCTCGGTCGCGGCGACCTTGCTGCCCGGGTGCGCGGTGCCCGCGCCGGTGACCTTCTTCTCGAGGTCGTCGACCTTGGCCTTGAACGCGGCGGCGTTGTCGGCGAACACCTGCTTCGAGGCGGGCTGGATCTCGCCGAGCGCGCCCGCGACCTGGTCGGCGACCTTCTTGACGGTCGGCAGGCTGTACCAGACGTGCTCGTTCTCGTCGCCGGTCGCGGCGATCTCGTACGCGGTCAGCTTCTTGGCGTCGCCCGCCGCCTGCTTGGAGAGGTTGCCGAAGAAGTCGTCGTAGCCGCCGCCGTTGCCGATGGTCAGCTTCGACTGCTGCGCGGAGAGGCTGTCCGCTGGCGTCGTCTCGTAGGAGTGCGGGTCGGCGGAGGGGTCGTGGATGATCGAGGTCACGGCCACCTTGTCGCCGCCGACCGCGCTCACCACGGCGCCCCAGACGTCGATCGAGGCGAGCGCCTTGATCTTGTCGCCACTCGCCTGGCCGGACGCGCCACTATCGCCGGAACACGCCGCCGTGGCCAAGGCCAGCACGGACACGGCAGCGGCGGCGAACACCCTCGCGCGTCGGGAAGTCATCGAAGTACTCCTAGTGGGAACACACTCGCGGCACGCTCGGACACGCACCGTATCGTTAATGGAAATCGTTGTCAGATTCACTTTACCCCGATCGTGGGGTCGAAACGCAAACCGAGGTGACCCGTGGCACTGACGGTCACGACCTAATCGAGACATCGCACACGTGTCGTGTCTCTTCACCGAATACCTTCTGAACCGTTACGGTTTCCGGATGGGCCGTCCTATCCGCACCAGGAGGCAGGCGACACTGGCGTCGCTGGCCGCCGAACTCGGCGTGTCCAGAACCACCGTGTCCAACGCCTACAACCGGCCTGATCAGCTCTCACCCGAGCTGCGCAGGCGCGTGCTGGAGACAGCGCGCCGCCTCGGCTATCCAGGCCCGGACCCGGTCGCCAGATCACTGCGTACCCGCAAGGCGGGAGCCGTCGGGCTGCTGCTCACCGAGAACCTGTCCTACGCGTTCCGCGACCCGGCCGCCGTCGGCGTGCTCGAGGGACTGGCGCTGGCCTGCGAGGATGCCGGCGTCGGCCTGCACCTCGTGCCCGCCAGCCCCGCGGGCCACGAGGACGTCGCGGCCGTGCATCGCGCGGGCGTCGACGGGTTCGTCGTCTATTCGGTGCCAGACGACGATCCGCACCTGGCAGCCGTGCTGCAACGCCCGGTGCCGACGGTGATCATCGACCAGCCGCGCATCGAGGGTGTCGACCGCGTCGGCCCCGACGACGCCGCCGCGGTCGCCAACATCGCCAATCACCTCGTCGAACTGGGCCACCGCCAGATCGGCGTGCTCTGCATGCGGCTCGCCCGCGAGCGCAACGACGGCTTCGTCACGCTGGAACGCCAGAGCAACGCGCACTTCCACGTCCAGCGGCTGCGCCTGGAGGCGCTGGCCGCCGCGTTCTCGCTGGCGGGCGTCGACTGGGCCAACGTGCCCGTGGTCGAGCGCTTCGACCACACCGTCGACGAGGGCGCGTCGGCCGCCAGGCAACTGCTCGACGCCAATCCCCAGGTCACCGCGCTGATCTGCACCTCGGACATCCTCGCGCTCGGCGCACTGGCCGAAGCCGAGCGGCGCGGGCTGCACGTTCCGGGTGATTTGACCGTCACTGGCTTCGACGGCATCGCCGAAGCCGAGCGGATCGGCCTCACCACGGTCCACCAGCCGGTGCTCGAGAAGGGCAAGGCGGCCGGAAAACTGCTGCTCGGGGCCTCCGAACGGGTGACACCCAAGATCATCACCCTGCCGACCGAACTGCGCGTCGGCCGGACGTCAGGACCCCCTAGGACCGCCGAGGAGCGCTGGTTCGGCCCGTGATGTTGGTCAACTGAACCCCTAACGGCGTTGCCCGCGAGGCTGTTCACCGGGTCCAATAGGTGAACAGCCGAGAACGCCGAAGGGTGGGACCTGATGACCTCCATCGACGTATTGCTCAAGCGACACGACGACCTGGGTGATGACCGCAAGGGTGACCGTTCGTCCCCGCAGCCCTCACTCCACGTCGCGATCCTGACGTGCATGGACGCGCGGATCAGGGTGTTCGAGATGTTCGGTCTGCTCCAAGGTGAGTCACACGTCCTCCGCAACGCCGGCGGCGTGGTCACCGACGACATGATCCGTTCGCTCGCACTGTCGCAGCGCAAACTGGGCACGCGCGAAGTGCTGATCGTCCAGCACACGAACTGCGGCCTCTCGCTCGTCACCGAGGACTCGTTCAAGGACGAACTCGAAGCGGCGGGCGGCGTCCGGCCGACCTGGTCGATCGAAGCCTTCCGCGAGGTCGACGACAGCGTCCGCCGCTCCATGCAGCGCGTCCGCCGCAGCGACTTCCTCCCGCACACCGACAACGTGCGCGGCTTCGTCTACGACGTCTTCACGGGCAAGCTGACCGAGGTCGACCCGGACGCCGACAACGCCGACTGCCACCGCTGCGCCTGACCCCGGGGCCTGGGAAAAAAATCCCAATGTGGCTTTCGTCAGGTTTCAGCCTCCCAATGTGGCTTTCGTCAGCTCTAACCTGACGAAAGCCACATTGGGGGTTCGAAACCTGACCAATGCCACATTGGGGCAAATGAGTAGAGTCTCGGCGGTGCGCGCAGAGGTTTTGATCGACTGGTTCGACGAGCATGGGCGGGATCTGCCGTGGCGTGAGCCGGAGTGCACCGGCTGGGGCGTGCTGGTCAGCGAAATCATGTTGCAGCAGACGCCGGTCGCGCGGGTTCAGCCGATCTGGGAAGAGTGGCTGAAGCGCTGGCCCACCCCCTCGGCGCTCGCCGCCGAGAGCCAGGGCGAGGTGGTCCGCGCTTGGGGCAAGCTCGGGTACCCGAGGCGCGCGCTCAGGCTGCACGCCGCCGCGGCCGAGATCGCCGAGAAGCACGGCGACGTTGTTCCGTCCGATGTGGACACTCTGCTCGCGCTGCCGGGGATCGGCGCCTACACCGCTCGCGCGATCGTGGCTTTCGCCTATGGCAAGCGGGCTCCGGTCGTCGACACCAACGTCCGCCGGGTTGTGGCCAGGGCCGTGCACGGCGCCGGGGACGCCGGGCCGCCGTCCAACACGCGTGACATGGCGGACGTCGAAGTGCTGTTGCCCGCCCAAGATGCCGAAGCGGCGAAGTTCTCCGCCGCGCTCATGGAACTCGGCGCGCTGATCTGCACGGCGAAATCGCAGCGATGCGCCGATTGTCCGTTGTACGCGGATTGCGCGTGGCAAAAAGCGGGGCGCCCGGCGTACGCGGGCCCGGCGAAGGCCGTGCAGAAGTTCGCCGGGACCGATCGTCAGGTGCGCGGACTGCTGCTCGACGTGCTGCGCGGCACCGACGGCCCGGTTGAACAGGCGAAACTCGACCTGGTTTGGCACGATGCCGGGCAACGGTCCCGCTGCCTCGACTCGCTTTTGGTCGACGGGCTGCTCGAACAGACCCGTGACGGACTGTTCGCGCTGCCCGGCGAACACTAACGCGTTAGGCCAAAAGTCTGTTGGTAGTTGTCGAATAGCTGTGACCGGGGTTACCTTCCTCGCACCTGCATCCCGGCGAGGGAGTTCGACATGGTTGATCGCCGCACCCTGCTCAAAAGCGGATTGGCCGCCACGGCCGTCGGCGCGTCCGGCATCCTTGGCACGGGAGTCGCGCACGCGATCCCGTCGCCCCGCATCTACAGCTGCACCGAATGGGCCGCGCGACCCGCGTCCGCACCGATCACGGTGGAAAACCACCGGCCGACCTACATCGTCGTCCACCACACCGTCGAACCCGGCAACGTCGACGATTACTCGAAGGCGCACGCTTTCTGGGCGGCGCGGGCGATCCAGAACTTCCACATGGACACCCGCGGCTGGATCGACACCGGCCAGCAGTTCACGAACAGCCGAGGCGGCTACGTGATGGAAGGCCGCCACCGCAGCCTCGAAGTACTGCGCGGCGGCACGAAACACGTGCAGGGCGCGAACGTCGGCAACCACAACAGCGAGTGCGTCGGCATCGAGAACGAGGGCCTCTACAGCACCGAAGACGTGCCGGGCGCGCTCTGGAACTCCCTGGTGCAGCTCGTCGCGTACATGGCGCAGCAGTACGTGGTCGACCCCGAGTTCATCAAGGGCCACCGCGACTTCAACTCGACCGAATGCCCAGGCCAGGTGCTCTACGACCGGCTGCCGGAGCTGCGCGACGAGGTCTCGCGACTGCTCGGCTACGCGGCCAGGCGAACAGTCGTCACCGAGTGGCCTCTGCTCAAGCCAGGTGCCACCGGGCAGCGAGTCCTTATCGCACAACGGCTTCTGCGAGACAAGGGCTTCAAGGTCCCGACGGACGGCGTGTTCGGTCCGTCCACAAAGGATGCCGCGCGGTCGTTCGCCGACTCGCGCGGTGTGCCGTCCGCGACCTGCTACGCGAGCGCGAACGCCGACGAATCCGGCTTCCTCGGCGCCGATTTGTGGCCACTGCTCACGAATGATCCACACGGTCTCAAGGCACAGCTGGCCTCAACGAGCTAGGACCTCGCTGAGGAAGGCCTCGACGGCGCCCCGGTACTCCCACGGGGCGTCTTCGTGGACGACGTGACCGGCGCCGGCGACCACCAGGTGCCGCCCGTCGGCGGCACGCGCGGCGACCCCGGCCTGCTGACCCGGCGGCATCAACGTGTGCTCACCCTCGATGACCAGCAGCGGGCACTTGATCGAGTCCACAATGGACCAGTAGTCGCGGCGGCCCCACTCGGCCGCGATCTCGTACAGCGTCGGCAGTTCCGCGATCAGGTGATAGCCGTCGGCGCGCTCCTCGAAGCAGTCGGCGAAGTAGTCGCCCAGCGAGCCGAAGAACGCGCGCACCTCGTCGAGCGAGCCGAACGGCACCGGCCAGGACTCGAAGTGCGCCTTCCACGGGTCGACCGTCCGTCCGCGCTGATCCGGCGCGAAGTCCTCGCTCACCACGGCCAGCGCCAGCGACGGGTACTTCGCCGCGAACGCCCACGCGTGCAGCCCGCCCATCGAGTGCCCGATCACCACGGCCGGGCCCGCGTCGAGCGAACGCACGAGCGCCGCGACGTCGTCCGCGAACCGCTCGGTCTCCCACGGTCCGCTGCGCGAACCACGCCCGTGACCGGCCGCGTCGAGTCCGAGAACCTGACCATATGGTTCGAGCCAGCGCGCCACCCGTGACCAGGTACGGGCCCGCCCCATCAGCCCGTGCAGCAGGACGATCGGCCGTCCTTGACCGCCGAACGTAATCAAACCGTCGCGCTGGATCACCTAGACTCGCTTTCATGCGCCGCCGCCGAACCCCGACGATCATGCTCGCGCTGATCGCCGTCACGATTATCGGCTGCAGTGCCGACACCCAAGCCCCGCCCGTGCTCGCGAAGCCGCCACCAGCGCCGATGGACCCGAAGCCGGGTGCGCCCGGCGCCGGCGACGAGGCGTACCCGAACGACGGCAACGGCGGCTACGACGCGCTCGACTACCAGGTCGGCATCGGGTTCGACCCGGCGACGAGTCACCTCGACGGCGACACCACGGTCACCGCGCGCGCCACCCAGGACCTCAGCCGGTTCAACCTCGACCTGCGCGGCCTGGAGGTCGCTTCGGTCCAGATCGACGACAAGCCGGCGCAGTTCGCCCGCGAAGGTGACTTCGAACTCGCGATCACGCCTGCCGAGCCGATCCGCTCCGGCACGGTCTACCGGACCAGGATCATCTACTCGGGCAAGCCGACGCAGGCCGCGACTGCCGAGCTCGGCGACGGCGGCTGGCTCAAGTCGACGTCCGGCGGCGCCTACGTCGTCGGCGAGCCGCATTCGGCCGCGTTCTGGTACCCCGTCAACGAGACCCCGCTCGACAAGGCGACCTTCCGCCTCACCGCGCGCGTCCCGGACGGCTGGACCGTGATCTCCAACGGCCGCGAGACGCCGCCGAAGTCGGAAGGCGGCTGGTCGACCACCACGTGGACCGAGCAGAACCCGATCGCGAGCTACCTGACCACGGTCGCGATCGACAAGTTCACCGTCGACCGCGCGACGCTGCCGGACGGCACCCCGATCCTCAACGCGTACGCGCCGGGCACCGAGGCCAAGCGCGACATCGAGAACAAGCTGCCCGAGGTGCTGGACTTCCTCAAGAGCAAGTTCGGCCCGTATCCGCAGAGCGCGGCCGGCGGCATCTTCGTGAACGAGGACATCCGCTTCTCGCTGGAGACCCAGACCCGCCCGACGTACGCGAAATGGGCCGATCTCGGCACGATCGTGCACGAGAACGCCCACCAGTGGTTCGGCGACACGGTCTCGGTGCGGTCCTGGTCCGACGTCTGCCTCAACGAATGCTTCGCCTCGTACGCGCAGTGGCTGTGGCAGGAAAAGAGCGGCGACAACCTCGACGCCCGCTACCGCGCGGCGCTGGAGATCACCGGTAAGAGCCCGGAGTTCTGGTCGCACCGGCTGACCGGCGCGGCGGCGGGCCACGAGTTCGAAGGCGTCTACGACAAGGGCATCCTCGCCATGCACGCGTTGCGGCGGAAGCTCGGCGAAGACGTCTTCAACCGGCTGCTGACCGGCTGGCCGCAGCAGTTCAAGAACGGCAACGCGTCCTGGAGCGACTTCGAGCTGTTCACCAGCAATCTGGCTGGCGAGAAGCTCAACGCCTTCTTCGACACCTGGTTCCACTCCGACAAGGTGCCTGCCGACGCCGACCTCTACCCGGGGAAACTGCGCGGCTGAGCCTCGCCGGCACCCAGCAAAGCCCTAGTCAGCGCGTTGTGGTCGCCCTGCATCTCGGCCAGCGCCGCGGTCAGCGTCTCGCTGTCGACGGTCACCGCGTCGCCGCCGGGGTCGGCGGCGATCGCCTTCAGCACGGCGCGGCGCAGCAACTCCTTGATGTACGAGGCCGTCACGCCTTCGGTCGACTCGACGATCGGCGCGAGATCCGCGGTCAGCTCGATGCCGCGGCCATAGAGCTCGAGCAGCCGCAGCCTGCCGTCGGCGTCCGGCTTCGGGATCTCGACGGCGAGGTCGACCCGGCCGGGACGGTCCGTCAGCGCGCGCTCCAGCTCATCGGCGCGGTTGGTGGTGAGCACGAAGGTGACGTTCGCGTCGCGCCCGATGCCGTCCATCGCGTCGAGCAGCATGAACAGCAACGGGTTGGCGCCGACGGGCCCGTAGCTGCGCTCCTGCGCGATGAGGTCGACGTCCTCCAGCACCACGACGCTCGGCTGGAGCCGTCTCGCCAGCTCCGCCGCCTTCGCGATCCAGCGCATGGCCATTCCGGTCAGCACGATGACCGTGCTCTCGGGCAGGCGTCCCAGCAGGTAGCGGACCGTGTGGGTCTTGCCGGTGCCCGCGGGACCGTGCAGCAGCAGGCCGCGCTTGAGGTGCTGCCCGGCGGCGAGCAGCCGTTCGCCGTGCGCGTCGATGCCGACCGTGTGCCGCTCGATCGCTTCGAGCACGCCTTCGGGGAGGATCACCTCGTCGTCGGAAAGCTGAGGCCGCGGCATGAAGCTCAACAGCTCGTTGCCGCGATGTTCGTTGGTGCCGAACGAGAGCACCTGGCCGCGCAGCACGTTGTGCGTGCCCATCAGCCGCTCGATCTCCTCGCGCACGGCTGCCGCGACCTCGCGCGCGCCCGCGAGCACTTCGAGACGGCAGACCTCCTGGCCGAACATGGCGTTCGCGCCGCGAATCCCGATGATCACCGGCGTGCCGCCGGCCGCGGTCGCGGGCACCAGGCCGAGCTGGATCACCTCGGTGGCGTCATCCGGCCCGGTCGCGACGGTGGCGTAGTCGACCGCGCCCAGCTCGAACGTGCCGCTGCGCCGCGCTTGCACCAGCATGCTGATCAGCTCTTCGTGGACGCGCTGCCCGCCGACGATGCCGAACCACTCGCCCGCGCCGTGCTTCTCGAGGTAAGCGTCGACACCGGCCTGGACGGACGCGTGCTCCCACTGCGGCCCGTCGCGGCCGACGAGCACGACCTGGGAAAGCGGGATGCCGAGATGCGTGGTGACCTTCTCCACCAGCTCGTTCGACGAACCGGCGCCCGCCACCGCGTCGGCCGTCGACTTGATGATGCGGTGCAGGTCCATCGCGAATTCGTGGTCGTCCCCCATGGTTCGAGAGTGGCACGGGTCACGCGGGTTGGCCAGTAGGGTGGAGGCCATGGCAGTAGTGAAGATCAACGCGATCGAAGTTCCCGAAGGCGCGGGCCCCGAGCTGGAGAAGCGGTTCGCGGCACGCAAGCACGCGGTCGACTCACAGCCCGGTTTCCTCGGTTTCGAGTTGCTGCGCCCGGTCGCGGGCGAGAACCGGTACTTCGTCTACACGAAGTGGGAGACCGAAGAGCACTTCCAGGCGTGGCGCAACGGCCCCGCGGTCGAGGCACACGCGGGCGAACGCGCCAAGCCGGTGGCCAGCGGCGCGAACCTGCTGGAGTTCGAGGTCGTCCCGCTCGCTGACTGATCTTCGGTGACCGATCTCGAACGCGCGGCCAAGCTGATCTCTTCGGCTGGCGCGCTCTTGGTATGCGCGGGCGCCGGCATGGGCGTCGACTCCGGCCTACCGGATTTCCGCGGCGACGAAGGCTTTTGGCAGGCGTACCCGCCGTACGCCCGGCTGGGCCTCGAGTTCGTGACTTTGGCGAACCCGCGGCACTTCGCGGACGACCCCGCGCTGGCTTGGGGCTTCTACGGGCACCGTCTCGCGTTGTATCGCGAGACGGTGCCGCACGACGGCTTCCGGCTGCTGCTCGAGTGGGGCGCTTCGACGCCAGGCGGCGTCTGGGCTTTCACGTCCAATGTGGACGGACAGTTCCAGCGCGCCGGTTACCCTCGCGTGGTCGAGGCTCACGGTTCGATCCATCACCTGCAGTGCGTCGACCAGTGCGGCTCGGGGATCTGGCCGGCGGAGATCTCGGTCTCCGTTGACCCCGAAACCATGCGCGCGGTCTCGGAGCTGCCGTCGTGCGTTTCGTGTGGCGGACTCGCCAGGCCGAACATCCTGATGTTCGACGACTACAGCTGGGAGTCCGCCCGCACCGACGCCCAAATGTCCGGCCTGACGGCTTGGCGCCGCTCCCAGCGCGACCTGGTGGTCATCGAACTCGGGGCAGGCCAGGCGGTCCCGACGGTCCGCCGCTACGCCGAAATCGCCAGCGCGGCCAGCGGCGCCCTGATCCGCGTCAACCCGCGCGAACCCCGGATCCGGCACGACCGCGGCGTCTCCCTCGCCTCGGGCGCCTTGGAAACCCTGACGGCCATCGATGCCCTGCTCAGCGTGCCCTGACCCGGGGAAAAAATCCCAATGCGGCATTGGTCAGGTTTCAGCCTCCCAATGCGGCTTTCGTCAGCTCTGAGCTGACGAAAGCCACATTGGGGGTTCCAGAGCTGACGAACGCCACATTGGGATTTTTTTCCCCGGGTCAGGGCAGGGCCAGCTCGGCGTAGACCGCACGGTGGTCGCTCCCCGGCATGTCGAAGACCTGGTAGGCGCGGACCGCGATGCGCTGGTCGGCCAGCACGTGGTCGATCGTCACCGGGGGCGGGAAGTTCGCTGACGGCCAGGTCGGGTCGAAACCGGAGCCGACCTCGTTGGCCGCGTCGTGGTAGCCCGTGGCGAGCAGGTCGCGGAGCTTGAAGTGGTCCAGGGTCGCGTTCAGGTCGCCCGCGATGATGCGCAGCCCGGGACCCGCGGGCGGCAGGTCGGCGAACTCCGTGGCCCAGACGCCCGCCTCCCACATCGGCGCCGCCGGATGGGCCGCGACGATCTCGACCGCCCGGCCGTCGATGGTCAGTGAGGCCATCGGCTGCTTGCGTGTCAGCGGGACCTCGGTGAGCGGGTAGCGCGAGAAGATCCCGCCACCGGCGGCGCCGCGGCTGGGATGGACCACGCGGAACGGCAGGATCTCCCCCAGCCCGGCTTGGTCGAGGCGGGCGACCGCCGAGGTCGGCAGCTCGACGAGGTTCAGCACGTCGATGTGCTGGACGCGGACCAGGCGGACCACCTCGGCCGGGTCGGCTTCACCGGCGAGCAGGTTCGACGCCATCACCCGCAAAGTCGGGCCGGAAACAGCGGGTTGCTCATTGGCGAAGGCGCGTGGCAACACCATCGAGGTCAACGCCAGCACCACGACCACCGCGGCCGCGCCGACCCGCCACTCCCTCAGCACCAGGCAAAGCGCCGCGAGCAGCACCGCGCAGACGGTCGCGTAGGGCGTCAGCGCGATCGCGGCGATGGTCTGCTTCGGGCCGTCGATCCCGAGTAGCCGCAGCCCGGTGAGCATGGCGAACGGGACGACCGCGAGCCACAGCGCGACCACGCGGACGCGGGGTTTCTCAACTACCTGCACGCACCCAGTCTGCCCAGTTTTCGCCGGTCAGGCCCGGTCTACACAGGACCTACACGAGATCTGCCCAACTCAACCCTTCGGCCTGCCGACATGCCGGTAGTGCCCGGTCGCGCGGGCCAGCAGCTGCTGAGCCGCCTCCTCGGAAGCACTCGTCAGCTTGCCGAGCAACGCGGCCGCGGCCTTGCCTCGCAGCACGGTGACCGTCCGGCCGCCTCTGGCCACCATGACCTGGCCGTTCTTCGTCGCCCGCCACTCGAACGGGTCATCTTCGAGCCCCATCCGCGCATCGTGCCTGACAGGCCCTGTCAGCGCCGCCGATTTTCTGCCAGCCCGCTGTGCGGCCGCTGCCAGGCCCGCCGCCGAAGCTGAGATCCGGTGAAAGGGAGGACACACGATGTCTCATGCGATCCGGGCGGAAGGCCTGGTAAAGGAATTCGGCGCCACGAAGGCGCTGGCGGGGGTCGACCTCGAAGTTCCGGAGGGCAAGGTGGTGGGGGTGCTCGGGCCGAACGGCGCAGGCAAGACCACGGCCGTCCGGATTCTGGCCACGCTGCTGAAGCCCGACGCCGGGCACGCCACGGTCGGCGGCTTCGACGTCGTCAAGGACCCCGTGCGGGTCCGGCAGATGATCGGGCTGACCGGGCAGTACGCCTCGGTCGACGAAGACCTGTCAGGCACCGAGAACCTGGTGCTCATCGGCCGGTTGCTGCAGCTCTCGCGTGGGGACGCGAAGGCGCGTGCGGTCGACTTGCTCGAGCAGTTCGAGCTGACCGGCGCGGCGTCGCGCGCGGTCAAGACCTACTCCGGGGGCATGCGGCGGCGGATCGACCTGGCCGCGAGCCTGGTCGGGCGGCCTGCCGTGCTGTTCCTCGACGAGCCGACGACCGGGCTCGACCCGCACGCCCGCAACGAGGTGTGGGCGGTCGTGCGGCGCCTGGTCGCCGGCGGCTCGACGGTGCTGCTGACCACGCAGTACCTCGAAGAGGCCGACCAGCTGGCCGACAGCATCACCGTGTTCGATCACGGCCGCGTCGTCGCCGACGGCCGCGCCGACGAGCTCAAGCGCCGCGTCGGCGGCCAGACCTTGCAGGTGCGGCCGAGCTCGCTCGCCGACCTCGACGCCGTCGGCCGGATACTCGCCGAGCTGACCGGCGTGGCGCCATCCCGCAGTGAGGACACCGGGCTGCTGACAGCGCCCGTGGCCGACCCCGTTCTGCTGTCCACTTTGGTCAGGCGGCTCGACGACGCCGGCATCACCGCCGACGAGCTCGCGCTGCGCCTGCCCAGTCTCGACGAGGTCTTCCTGGCACTGACCGGGAAGCCCGCCGAGGCCGAACCCGAAAAGAGCCTGGTATGACCACGATGACCGCACCGGCGCCGTTGCGCCTCAGCCCCGGCCGGGTGCTCCAGGACGGGATTTCCCTTGCCTGGCGCGGAGTTCTCAAGATCCGCAAGAACCCGGAACAACTGATCGACGTCACGCTGATGCCGATCACCTTCCTCGTCATGTTCGTCTACATCTTCGGCGGCGCGATCGCGAACGGCGACATCGGCGCCTACCTGCAGCGTGTCGTGCCCGGCGTGATGGCCATGAACATCCTGCAGGCCAGCATGACCATCGGCGTCTCGCTGAACACCGACGTCAGCAAGGGCCTGTTCGACCGGTTCCGCAGCATGCCGATCGCCAGGTCGGCGCCGCTGATCGGCGCGGTATTGGCCGACCTGGTCCGCTATGTGGTGTGCATGGTCGTGCTGCTGGTCGTCGCGACGATCATGGGTTACCGCCTGCAGACCGACTTCGCGTCCCTGGTGATCACGGTCGCGTTGCTGCTCCTGTTCGGCCTCTGCACCTGCTGGATCTCGGTGTTCGTCGGCATGCTGATGAAGACACCCGGCGCGGTGCAGGGCGTGATGTTCGTGTTCCTCATGCCGCTGACCTTCGGCAGCGACGTGTTCGCGCCCGCCGACACCATGCCCGGCTGGCTGCGTGCCTGGGCCGAGATCAGCCCGGTGAGCCTGATGGCGAACGCCAGTCGCGGGCTGATGAACGGCGGCGAGTTCGCCGGGCCGCTGCTCGGGGCGTTCGGCTGGATGGCCGGCCTGGTCGCGGTGTTCTTCCCGCTGGCGATGTGGGCCTACCGCAGGCGGGTCTAGCAAAACCCCCAATGTGGCATTCGTCAGGTTCGAGACCCCCAATGTGGCATTGGTCAGATGAAACCTGACGAAAGCCACATTGGGATAAAAACGAGGGATTAGGCGCCGATTTCGCGGAGGGCCCAGGCGGTGGCGTCCGGTTTGGACAGTGCGGAGCCGAGGCGGTAGAGCTCGGCGTATTCGGGTGCGCCGAGCTCTTCTTCGAGGCGGGGCACCAGTGCGCGCAGCTCCGGGTTGCCGAAGTCGAAGCGGCCGCGGATGACCTCGCTCACCCCGAGCGCGGTCGCGGCCGTGGCGGCGTCGCACTGCCCGAACCGGAGTTGCGCGAGCACTTCGACGCCGCGGGCGAGATCCGGCATGTCACGGCGGTCGACGGTGGACCGCGCGACCTTCTTGAGCCGGTCCGCGACGGTGTCCCAGTCCTCCTCGAGCAGCGCCAGCCGGGCTTCCAGCGCGGCCAGCCACTCCTCGCCGATCTCGCCGGGGAACGGCAGGACCGACCCGCTCGTGCGGAAGCGCTCGATCTCCACGCGCACCGCCTCCAGGTCACGCGTCATCAGCAGCAGCTCCGCCCTGCCGAACGAAGCCATGAGGTTCAGCTGCAGGTTCCCGCTGCGCTCGGCGACCGCCTCGGCGTCGCGCACCTCTTGCCAGGCGCCGTCGTGGTCACCGGCGCGGGCACGTTCCAGTGCGAGCCGCCAGCGCTGCTGGATGATGTCGTCGTCGGAATTGAGCTCCAGCGCCAATTCCAGGCCCTGCTCGTACAGCTTGATCGCGCCGGGGCCGTCGTCTGCCTGCGACAGCGTCTCGGCGCGCATGCCGAGAGTCATCGCGGTGCCCCACCGGTCGCCGATGGACTGGAAGAGCTCCAGCGCCCTGGTCTGCGCGCGATAGCCGCCCTCGACGTCGCCGAGGTCGTTGAGGATGAAGCTCTCCATCCAGTTGCCTGCCGCCCGCGCCCAGGGGTCGTCGCTGTCGAGCGAGCGCCTGACCTCGCGCATCGCCAGGTCGAGGTCATGGCTGAAGAACGCGAGCATCGGCAACGCGATGCTCAAGCCGGGGAACCTGGGAAAAGCGCCGCTGTCGACGCACTCGTCGATGACCGCGCGCACGTCGAGGCCGTCCGGCACGATCGGAATGCTGAGGTTCATCGCGTGGAAGGCGCTGATCGAGGCGGCCGCGTCGCGTGGCATGCCGTCACGCAAGGGCAGTAGCTCTGTCATGGTCGACAGTGCTCGCTCGTTGTGGCCGCGCAGTATCCAGAACCAGAACATCGAGATGGACAGGTCGCACGCGCGCGGCGCGTCCGCCGTGTCGATGGCGTGGCGCAGTGCCGCCATGATGTTGTCCTGCTCGACGTCGTAGACGGCGATGGCGGACAGCTGGTCCGCCGTCCTGACCTTCGGCTCCAGCTCGGTGGCCAGTTGGGCGTGATAGCCGGTGAACCGTGACCAGATCTCGTCGACCTCATCCGCTTCCGCGAGCCGCTCACCCGCATAAGCCCTGATGGTCTCCAGCATCCGGTAACGGGGATCACCGTTTTCGGCGACATAAGCGTCCACAATGGATTTCTCGACCAGTGAGCCGACCACGTACACGCAGTCATGCACGGAAAGGCCGTCACCCGCACAGACCGCTTCGATCGCCGCGAGTCCCGCACCGGCGCCGAACAGGCTGAGCCTGCGCGCGAGTACGCGCTCGGCGTCGTCGAGCAGATCCCAGCTCCATTCGACTACCGCGCGCAGTGTGCGCTGCCGGGGCAGCGCCACCCGGCTCCCGGAGGTGAGCAGGCGGAACCGGTCGTCGAGGCGCTGCGCGATCTGGCCGACGGTCATCGAGCGCAGCCGTGCGGCGGCGAGTTCGAGCGCCAGCGGCATTCCGTCCAGCCTGCGGCAGATCTCGGCTACGGAGTCCACAGTGGACTCGGTGAGCTCGAAGCCAGGCCGGACCGAGCGCGCGCGGTCGACGAAGAGGCGGACCGCGCTCAGTTCCGTCGCTTCGGCGACCGTGAGCTGGTCGCCGGGCACCGCCAGCGGCCCCACCGGGCACAGCGTCTCGCCCTCGATCGCCAGCGGCTCGCGGCTGGTGGCCAGAACCCGCAGCCTCGGCACCTTGGTGAGCAGCAGATCGGCGAACCGGGCGGCGGCGTCGACCAGGTGCTCACAGTTGTCCAGCACCAGCACGCAATCGCCGCCGCTGAGCGCGTCGATGATGCGCTTGGCCGGGTCCACCGGCGCCTTCGGCGTGTCCGAGGACATGCGGATTTCCCAGAGCCCGAGCGCGGCGAGCACGGCGTCGGCGACGTCGGCCGGATCGCGGACACCGGCCAGCGGCGCGAACCACACCCGGCCACGCGCGTTCGCCGGATGCTTGGCGACGGTTTCGGTGGCCAGCCTGGTCTTCCCCGCACCGCCCGGTCCGATGAGTGTCACCAGCCTGCTGCCCGAGAGCAGCTCGGTGAGCAGCTTGAGCTCGTCCTCCCGGCCGACGAAACTGGTCAGCCGGGCCGGCAGGTGATCAGCCGCCTTCGCGGGCGCGGTGACCTCACCACGCAACACCGCGAGATGGGTCCGCCGCAGTTCCTCGGACGGGTCGACACCGAGTTCGTCCGCGAGCGTGGCGCGCGTCGTCTCGAACACGGCCAGCGCTTCGGACTGCCTGCCCGCCGACGACAGCGCGCGCATCCGCAGCCCGGCCAGCCGCTCGCGCAGCGGATGCGCCGCGGCGGCCGTCTCGAGGTCGGCGAGTATCTCGGCGTGCGCGCCGAGCTGGAGCCGCGCGTCGAAGAGGTCCTCGATCGCGGTGTCGCGGAGGTCGGTCAGCCTGGTGATCGGCGCACGCGCGAACGGCGCGTCGGCGACATCGGCGAGGGCTTCGCCACGCCACAGTGCGAGCGCCTCGGTCAGCACCGCGGCGGCCTCGGCGGCACGCCCGGCGGTGAGTTCACGCTTGCCGCGCGCCGCCAGTGACTCGAAGCGATGGACGTCGACCTTCTCGGCCGGCAGGTCGAGCCGGTAACCGCCCGTGGTCGACTCGATACCGGTGCCGACCACCTTGCGCAGCCGGGAAACCAGTGACTGCAACGCGTTCGCGGTGTCCGACGGCAGGTCAGCGCCCCATAGCCCGTCCGCCAGCGCCTCGCTGGTCACCGGGCGACCGGCGGCCAGCGCGAGCCTGGCCAGTAGCATGCGCAACCGCACACCGCCGATATCGACCGGGGTGCCGTCGTCCGCTTCCAGCCGCACTGGGCCGAGCAGTATCACCTGCACGGACCCAGCTTTCCAGACCGCGGGCCGCCATGCCCCCGCGGTGCTCCGGCCGAGGCGGGGTTCGCCCCGGCCGGTCCGCGTGCGGGCTCAGTCCTCTATCTGATCGACTTCACCCGCCTTGAGCTCGATATCGCGGACCTGGTCCTCGGACAGCCCGCGCCGCCAGTACCCGGAGAACGTGATCGACCGCTTGTCGACCCCGCGTTCCTGCACGAGCTGACGGCGGGCGAACTTCACCAGGTTCCGCTCTCCGAAGATCCACGCGTGGAAACCGGATTCCGGCACGGCGCCCTGGCGCAGCGCCTCGACCACGGCCTCACCGTGTGGCGCCGCACCGCGGTGCACCCAGGTGATTTCGACGTTTCCCTTGGTGTCGAACGTAATCTCGTCTTGCGGACCCTCGACCTCGAGGTAGGCATGTGCGACCGTGCCCTCGGGGAGGCCGTCGATGATGGTCCCGATCGACGGCAGTCCCGAGTCGTCGCCGATCAGCAGCTGGCCCGAACGGTAGTCCGGATCCGTGTGCATGCTTCGCGGGCCGAGGAAGGTGAGCCGATCACCTTTCTTGGCGCCACTGGCCCACCGCGTACCGGGTCCGCCGTTGGTGTGCATGACGAAATCGACGTCGAGCTCCCCGAGTTCACGCCGGATCGCGCGGATCGTGTAGGTCCGCATGGGCGGGCGCAGATGATCGGGCATGGCGAGATAGGCCTTGTTCCACGCCATCACGTTGTCCGAGAGCCGGGGCAGGCCGGTCTTTTCGTGCCCCGGCACCGGAAAGAGCAGCTTGATGTAGGAGCACGGGCCGGTCATCTCGAAGTCGGCGAGTGTCTCGCCCTCGAAGGTGAACCGGGTCAGATGTGGGGTCAGTTCCCGGATTCCGGCCACCCGGATCCCGTCGTCGGTGAGGTTGAGCTGAGCCGGTCTGGCGATGCTGGTCTTGGTCACGACGCTCCTCGATAGGTTGGAGCGCCCCGAAAAAGGCGAAAACCGCTGAAGCCGCACCGAAGCCACGGGGGGAGAGTCCGTGGCGACGGCAGTCACGAGGCACCCGCCTGGAGGGCGCACGACCATGGTCTGAAAGCACCACTTGGGTGCATGGGTGATAGTGTGCCGGTTCACTAAGTTTCCGTCAAGGAAGCACCTCGCAAATCGAAGTACGGAAACACCTACGGCGTACCGGCCGAACATCTCCCAATGCACCGGCCGGTACGCCCCACCCATCCGACGCCGAGAGCCGGCGAGCCCATCGGTGGACTCCCAGGCGCCGCCTCCCCAGCCGGACGACAAATGACGGCACGCCAACAAAAACGGCAAGGAGTGCGCGCTTCGACGAGAGAAGGCACATACTTACATACGGTATAATGTCCGCCAGCTCAGTATCTAGCCTGGCTTCCATGCTGTCAATGAGTGTTCACGCGCATCCGAGCTGTAACCAGCTCCCTGTCGCCCTTGACTTACCGATCGATTAGTAGGCTACCATGGCCTCGCACTTATCGATCGATTAGTAAGGGAATACTATGACGCTCACGGCTCCACCGGAAGAGCGGATGACCAAGAGCAGGCTCTTGATCGTCTTCGTCTCACTGCTGCTGGGGATGTTCGTCTCCGCGATCGACCAGATGGTGGTCACCACCCTCTCGCTGTCGATCGTGCGGGACCTGGCAGGCGCGCAGGCCGCTGGCCAGACCGGCTGGCTGGTGACCACCTACATGCTGGCCTCGACCGCGGCGATGCCGCTGGCAGGCAAGATCTCCGATCTCTACGGCCGCAAGGCCACCTACCTCGGCGCGATGGGGTTGTTCGTCATCGGCTCGCTCGGCGCGGCGCTCGCAGGCGACATGGTCCAGCTGACCATCGCGCGCGGGATCCAGGGCTTCGGCGGCGGCGCGCTGGTGAGCGCCACCTTCGCCGTGCTCGCCGACCTGGTCAGCCCGCGTGACCGCGGCAAGTACCAGGGCGGCTTCGGCGCGGTGTTCGCCTCGTCCAGCCTGCTCGGCCCGGTCATCGGCGGGTTCTTCGCCGACGGTGGCAAGGTCCTCGGCATCACGCTGGACTGGCACGCGGTGTTCGCGCTGAACATCCCGCTCGGGCTGGCCGCCATCGCGGTGAACGCGTTCCTGCTGCCGCACTCGCCGCGCCGCCGCAATGCCCGGCTCGACGTGGTCGGCGCGTTCCTGCTGGTGCTCGGCGTCTGCGCGGGCCTGCTCGCGCTGCAATGGGGCGGCGAGACGTACCCGTGGGGCTCGTGGCAGGTGCTCACGCTCGGCGTCGGCGGTGTGCTCGCGCTGATCGCGTTCGTGTTCTGGGAGCGCAAGGCCATCGAGCCGATCCTGCCGATCCGGCTGTTCCGCGAGCGCACCTTCAGCATGCTGAACCTCGGCAGTCTGCTGTGCGGGCTCGTGGTGACCGGTGTGCTGGTGTTCCTCACCGTGTACATGCAGCTGGCACAGCACGTTTCCCCGACACAGGCAGGCCTCAGCCTGCTTCCGCTTTCACTGGGCATGGTCGGCGCGTCGACCGTGACCGGCCTGCTGGCGAGCAAGTTCGGCAGGTTCCGGGTGTTCATCCTCATCGGGGCGCCGCTGCTGGTGCTCGGCGGAGTGCTGCTGGCCACGCTGACCGCGGGCAGCTCGATCTGGGTGGTGCGCGGCTACGCGCTGATTCTCGGCATCGGCGCCGGCATGATCCAGCAGATGTTCGTGCTGGGCATCCAGAACTCGGCGAGCAATGCGGACCTCGGCGTCGCGACCGCGTCGAGCACCTTCTTCCGCACACTCGGCAGCTCACTCGGCGGCTCGGTGTTCGGCGTGCTGCTGACCGCACGGCTCAGCGCGCTCGGCGGCGCGGAGCACGCCACGCCCGAGATCTACGTCTCGGCGATGCACCCGGTGTTCCTCACCGCCGCCGGGCTGGCGATCGTCATGTTCCTGATCACCCTGCTGGTGCCGGACCGCCCACTGCGCGACCTCGACCAGGACGCGCTGGCGCTCGCCGAACTCGGCGTGCACGAAGACTGACAGGAACCCCTCATGACCCTCAGCCCTGACCCGTACCCGGACTACGCACGCAGCCGGGCGGAAACGCCCGTGTACCGCGCGGTGCTCCCGAACGGCCTGCCCGCATGGATCGTCACCCGGTACGACGACGTGCGAACGGTGCTGGCCGACCCCGGTATCAGCAAGAACCCCGACCACGTCAGAAAGGCCATGGCGGCGGGGACCGTTCCCGAAGGCGGCAAGACGGCGCCCGACATGAACCACGCCGATCCGCCGGATCACACCCGGCTGCGCCGCCTGGTGACACGCGAGTTCACCGGCAAGCGCATCGCCGGGCTCGAGCCACGGATGCGGGAGATCGCCGGCGAGCTGATCGGGCGCTTCGCCGGTGACGGCCACGCTGACCTCATCGCCCAGTTCGCCATCCCGTTCCCGGTCACCGTCATCTGCGAGCTGCTCGGCGTGCCGGAGGCCGACCGCGCCGAGCTCCGCGAGCTCTCCGTCGCACTGCTGCGTGACGACGAGCATCGGCGGGAGGCGCACGCCGCGCTGACCGAGCACATCCGGGATCTGGTGCGGCGCAAGCGAAACCAGCGCGGCGACGACCTGATCAGCGCACTCGTCCCGGTCGCGGAGGACGACGACGCGCTGAACTGGGACGAGCTGGCGTCGATGGTCCTGCTGCTGCTCGTCGCGGGTCACGAGACCACCGCGAACCTGATCGGCAACGGCATGCTCGGCCTGCTCCGGCATCCGGAACAGGCCGAGCGCCTGCGGCGCAGGCCTGAACTGCTGAGCACCGCGGTCGACGAGCTGCTCCGCTTCGATCCGCCGCTGCAGCTCGGCACGTTCCGGTTCGCCACCAGTGCGATCGAGCTGGAGACGACCACGATTCCCGAGGGCAGCGCGGTGATCGTCAACCTGGCGAGCGCGAACCGGGACGAGCGCTACCTGCCCGACGCGGACACGCTCGACGTCGACCGGAAGATCACCGCGCATCTGTCGTTCGGCCACGGCATCCATTACTGCCTGGGCGCGCAGTTCGCGCGCGCCGAGGGCAGGGCGGCGTTCGGCCTGCTGCTGCGGCTGCCGGCATTGCGGCTAGCGGTGCCGCCGGAAACGTTGGAGTATCAGGGAAATGTCATCATGCGCGGTCTCAAGGCGCTGCCCGTCACGTTCGATGTGCGGTGACCTGAAGGAAGCCATCCGCCTGCCTGGGCCGCACCGTCGGGGATCGGTGCGGCGGCTGGGGTTCCAGGCAGGCGGATGGCGGGTCAGCGTCGGCGCAGCGCCATGACGACGAGTGCGTGACCGGGAAGGGTGATCATTTCGGCGATCTGGAAGACCCCGACATCACCGGGACCACTGGGCGGGCCGACGAATACAGCGGTGAGCAGCCAGCCGAGTACGAGAGTCGCGGCCGCGAGGACGGGGCCGCCCGGCATCCGCCAGCCGCGGCGAACCGCCTCGGCCGCGACCATGCCCAGTATGAACAGCGGCAGCCGCGAGAACGGCGAGTACTGCGCGAAGGCCGCCAGCCACGCCGGGATCCCCTCGATCAGTGCCAAAGCCGCGAACACCTTGATCGCGGCGCTACAGCCAAGTGCGGCGAACACCAGTTCCTTGCCACTCTTCTTCGTCAAAGCCCTTGCCACGTAAGGGAAGCACGCATACCCCAGCGCATACGCCGCGACGAGCCACGCGAGCCCGCCTTCCCGTGACGCCGGCACGAAGAGCAACCCGAGGATCGTCAGCACGAACAATGGGATGAGCAGCGGAAACCGGGCCCGGTGGAACGATTCCGACGGAGTGAGCGTGAAACCGGACAAGAGCAGCAGGAACACCACCGCCGTCTCACCGATCCAGCCCACCGGATTGACGGGGAACAACTGCGCGAACAGCATCAGCCCCGCGACCAGCCTGGCCACCGCCGAGGCCAGGTCGAACCCCGTCGGGGCCGACGCGTCGGCCCCGACGGCGGTCATCGCGCGCTCCGGACGAGCCGGACCGGCAGTTCACTGAGACTGCGCATGAACACACCCGGCCGCCAGGTCAGCGTGTCCCGGTCGACGGTGAGCTCGATCTTCTCCACCCGCTCGATCAAGGCCGAGAGGAACTCCTGGATCTCGATCCGCGCCAGCGAGGCCCCGAGGCAGAAATGAATGCCCCTGCCGAACGCGATGTGCGGATTGGGCTCCCGATCCACCAGGAACGACTCCGGCTCGTCGAACACCGCCGGGTCACGGTTGGCGGACACGATGCTGACCACCATCGGCTCACCGGCGGAAACCGGGCAGCCGCTGAGCTTCACGTCGCTCTTGGTGAACCGCTGGGTGTGCGCGAACGGGCTCACCCAGCGGAGCAGCTCCTCGGTCGCCGTGTGCAGCAACGACGGGTCCGCGCGCAGCAGCTCGTACTGCTCCGGGTGATCGATGAACGCGAGCAGCCCGTTGGTGATCAGGTTCTGCGTGGTCTCGTGCCCGGCGAGCAGCAGGAGGTTGAGCATGGCGACCAGCTCACTCTCGGTGAGCCGCTCCCCTTCCTCCTCCGCCTCGATCAACGCTGAGAGCAGGTCGTTCTCCGGCTGCTCACGGCGTCGTTGGATCAGGTCGCGCAGGAACGCCTTCATTCCGGCGCGCGCCTTGTCGACGGCTGGCCCGCGCTGGTGCTCGATCATCGTGTTGGCCAGCTCCCGGTACGGCTCGAAGTCCGCGTCCGGCACCCCGATCAGCCTGCCGATGACCACCATCGGGAACGGGAACGCGAAGTCCGCGAGGAATTCGCATTCCGGTGCGGCGAGCGTCTTGTCCAACATGGACTCGACCAGCTCGCGCACCCACGGCCGCAGTGTCTCGACGTCACGCACCCGGAACGCCTTGTGCGCGAGCCCGCGTTTGCGGCTGTGCGTCGGCGGGTCGTTGTTCGACATCTGGTCATCGAGCTCGGTGTGCAGTTCCTTGCGCGGGAATGGCAACCCCGGCAAGCCACGCTCCTCACGGATGTCCTCGATGTTGCGCGGGTCCTTCAGGTAATCCGGCCCGCGCAACGCGATGTCGACGTCGGCGTGCCTGGTCACCAAGTACGCGCCCATGCCGACCCTGGGCAGGGTCACCGCGCGCACCGGGTCGTGCTCGCGGTGATATCCCATCCACTCCGGCAGTTCACGCCAGAACTCGGAGGTGAACGGCTCGGCGGTCATGACGCCGCCTCCACCACGACGGAAGCGGACTTCTTGGCCCAGTCACGGAAACCGAGCCAGCCGATCTCGGGGTACGCGGCGTGCAGCGCCTCGATGTCCACCGAGTAGCCACCCGCGTCGAACCAGGTGAACATCGCCGTCAGGTCGGGCCCGAACATCGCCGGGTCCGCCGGGATCGGCTGGTAGCGGACGGGGAACCCGAGCGCTTCGCTGAACGCCGCCGCCTGCTCGTGGCCGGTGAGCCGGTCACCGGCGATCTCGATCCGCTGGCCGGCGAACCGAGCCGGGTCCGCCAGCACGAGACCGGCGAACTTCGCGATGTCGGCGACTGCGATCTGTTGCAGCACAGTGCTTTCCGCGATCGGTGCGGCCAGCACCCGCCCACCGGAGCGCGCCATGGACGGCCTCGGGTTGTCCATGAAGAACACCGGCGCGATGATCGTGTACGGCACACCGCTCGCTTCGAGCGCCTGCTCGATCCGGTACTTGCCTTCGAAATGCGGGATGCCGGTGCCGCGGTTCGCGCTGGCCACCGAGCTGTGGACGACGTGCCCCACGCCTGCCGCCGCGAGTTCGGCGACGGCGTTGACGCCCATGGCCCGTTCGTGATCGGCACCCGTGTCGGGCACCGTCACCAGGTACACGGCGTCGACGCCCTCGGCGGCGGCCCCGATCGAGCCGGGAACGGTGAGATCCACCCGCACCGGCTCCGCGCCCTTGGCACGCAAGAGTTCCGCCCGCTCCGAGCCGGGGTCCCTGGTGCCCGCCAGCACCCGGTGCCCGTTCGCCAGCAGTACCTCGGCCACCGCGCCGCCCTGGGTGCCGGTCGCGCCGATCACCAAGACGCTAGTCCCCATCGCCTTTCCCTTCCGTGCTCGCAGCGGACTCGTCATACCGGCTGACGACCTGGTAGATCCCGAAACCGCGCGCCGGGTCCTGGAACGGGCGCAAGGGCGCCGTCGCCTGCCGATGCTCGGTGCCCTGCTCCCAGACGTCGAACGCTTCCTTGCTCTGCCACTCGCTGATCACGACGAGCGAGTCCGGCTCGTGCACCGAGCGCAGCAGCTCGTTGCTCAGCAGTCCCGGCGTGCCGCTCAGCGTCCGGCTGATCTCGTGATACGCCCGCTCGACCGCGCCGCTGTCGGCTTCCGGGGCGCGGGCGTACAGCACCACGCGCAGCGGCGCGGTCACCGAGCGGCCTCGCCCGCGAAGTGGTGCAGCACGTGCTGGGTGGTCATGGAACCACTGGCACGCAAGGGATGCAGCTTCTCGCGGTGCGTCTTGTGGCCGGGGCTGTGCTCGAACTCCCTGAACTTCTCCTCGCTCACCCAGTCGCTGGTGACCACGAAGGTGCCTGGCTCGTCCGAGCTGCGTGCCAGCCACTGGCCGATGTTGGCGGGGTGGCCGGTGACGGCGTCGCCGATCTCCAGCCAGGTCTTCTCGAACTCGTCCTCGCGACCGGGGTGGATGGTCAGGGTCAGCTGGATGCGGAAAGCCTGCTCGGTCATCACATTCCTCCGTCTACCTTGAGCGTGGTGCCGGTGACATAACGGGCGTGGTCGCTGGCGTAGAACAGGACGACATCGGCGATGTCGCCGGGGGTGCCGAGCCTGCCGAGCGCGGTCATCCCCTCGTAGCGGGCGCGCTGCTCCGGGGTGAGCCCCGCCGCCTGGTCCGTGTCGATCACGCCGGGCTCGACCACGTTGACCCTGGCCTTGCCGCCGAGTTCCTTGGCGAGGCTGCGGCTGTAGCCGACCAGCGCCGACTTGGCGGCCGTGTAGTGCGCACGCAGCGGCAAGCCCTTGCTCGCCACCGCGGATCCGATCAGAACGATCGAAGAGCCTTCTGCCAGCAGCGGCAGGCTGCCCTGCACCACCAGGTGCGTTCCGTCCAAATTGGACGACATGACCGCGCGCCACTGCTCGAAGTCCATCTTCGCGTAGGGAACGTGGCTGATGGACCCGGCGCTGGTCACCACGACGTCGAGCCCGCCGAGCTGCTCACGGCAGGTCTCGATCAGCGCCGTGACGGCCTCGGGGTCGGTCACGTCCGCGGTGGTGACGGCGTGCTTGACGCCGATCTCCGCCAGCTCGGCGGCCAAGGTCTCGGCCGCCGCACCGCCGGTGCGGCCGCAGACGACCACGCCTGCGCCCGCCTTGGCCATCGCCAGAGCGATGGCCCGTCCGATCCCCCTCGTCCCACCGGTGATCAGAACCCGCTTGCCGTCCAAGGAAATGCTCATCGCTGCCCTCCACTGACCGAGAGCAGTGCCCGGTGGCGCTGCTCGACCTTCTCCTTGATGTGCCGCATCTGGATCGCGCTGTTGGTGGTGATCCGCTCGCCCATGGCCGCGTCGTCCAGCGGCGCGTCGTCCCGCATCGCGAAGCTCTGCTGCCAGCGCATCTCCACGCCTGACGGTGTCTGGCGGTAGGTCCAGACGATGTCCATGTACTCGAACCAGCCGAGCTCGATCCGGCGGGCGACGACCTTCCGGTTCGCCGGGTCCAGCTCCCGCTCCGAGACCCAGCTCCACGCGTTGCCCTGCGGGTCGGGGTGCATGGTGAGCCGGAACCGGATCAGGTTCCCTTCGGCGTGCAGCACTTCCGCCATCGCGTACTCGGTGAACAGCTCCGGCCAGTCGGCCACGTCGTTGGTGCTGTCCCAGACGAAGTCGAGCGGCGCGTCGATGATCACCCTGCTGTCGGTCTTGGTGCCCATGTCAGGCCACCTTCACGAGCTGGTCGTTGACGAAGTCGAGCGCGCGGCGCGGCGTGTCGGTCTGGTCGAGCGCGTCCTCCGGGACGACGACGCCGGTCACCTTGGCGATGTGTGCCTGGATCTCCAGCACCGCCAGCGAGTCGTAGCCGAGGTCTTCGAACGAGACGTCCGCGATGTCACCGGCGAGGTCGACGTCCTCGCTGACGCCCGCCGCCGTGCGCATGATCCCGGTCAGTGTCTCGAGTGTGAAATCCTGTGCCATTTCCCTCTCCTTAGATTCCCGTGACCACCAGCGCGGAGTTGAATCCGCGATAGCCCCTGGCCACGATCAGTGCGGTGGAAAGACCGGCAGGCCTCGGCTTGCCGGTCACGAGGTCGAGCCCGGTCGAGTCGCCCGCGGTGATGGCGGGCGGGATGACACCGTCGCGAATGGACAGCAGCGCGGTGACGACGTCGAGCGCGGCGCTGCCCGCCGCCATCCGGCCGGTGGCCGTCTTCGTGGTGGTGACCGGAACGCCACCACTGCCGAATACCGCGGCCAACGCGTCTTCCTCGGCCTGGTCCGCGGACCGCACTCCCAGGGCGTCCGCGAAAACCACGTCGATGCCGTCAGGGCCGACGCCTGCGTCGGCCAGCGCCAGCTCGATCGCCCGGCGCAGGCCTGGCGGCCGCCCGGAACCCGGTGCCGGGTCGAAGGTCGAGGCGTGCCCGAGCACTTCGCCGTGACAGTGCGCGCGTTCCTCCGGCTCGATGACGAGCATCGCGCCGCCTTCGCCTGGCACGTAACCGGAAGCAGCCGCGTCGAACGGCCGGTACGCCTGCTTCGGATCGTTCACCAGGCTCAGCTGGCCGCCCGCGAGATGGCAGGTCAGCGCGTACGGGCTCAGCTGCGCCTCGGTCGCTCCGGTGAGCACGACCGCCGAACCCTGTGCGAGCACCCGGCGTGACTGGGCGATGGCGTCCAGCCCGCCTGCCTGCTCGGCCACGAGCACCCCTGACCAGCCCTTCATGCCGTGCCGGATCGAGAGCTGCCCGGTGGTGGCCGCGTAGAACCAGGCGATGGACTGGTACGCGCCGACGTGCTCGGGACCGTTCGCCCAGAGCGCCTGGATCTCGCGCTGCCCGAACTCGTTGCCGCCGGAGGAACTCGCCGTGTGCACCGAGAGCGCGTGCTCGGGCACCGCCGCGAGGTCCACTCCGGAATCGGCGAGCGCGAGCCGCGCCGCGGCCATCCCGAGGTGCGTCCACCGGTCGGTCTGCACGACCACCCGGCTCGGCACCTGTGCCTCGGTGTCGAAGTCCAGCACCTCACCGGCGAGGTGCACCGGGAACCGCGAGGTGTCGAACCGGCGCAGCGGACGGATCCCGGACGCGCCCGCCAGCAGGTTGCGCCAGTACTCCTCGAGGTCGTTCCCGATCGGCGTGACCACGGACATCCCGCTGACGAAGGCCCGTGCCGTTCTCGCGACCGGCGTGGGCGCGATCGCTTGTGCCGCCGTCATTTGCCCACCCCGCGCAGCACGACCGCGCTCTGGAATCCGCCGAAACCACTGCCGACGGAAAGCACCGCGTCGACCTTGGTCTCCCTCGCCACCAAGGGGACGTAGTCGAGATCGCATTCGGGATCGGGGTTGCGCAGGTTCGCCGTCGGCGGCACGACCCCGTACTCGATGGCGAGCACGGAAGCCGCCAGCTCGATGGAGCCGATCGCGCCGAGCGAGTGCCCGACCATCGACTTGATCGAGCTCATCGGCACCTGCCTGGCATGCTCGCCGAGGCTGAGCTTCACCGCCGCCGTCTCATGCCGGTCGTTCTGCCTGGTGCCGGAGCCGTGCGCGTTGACGTAGCCGACACCCTCCGGCGCGAGCTCGGCCTCGGCGAGGCTGAGCCTGATCGCCTCGGCCATGTCGAGACCGTCCGGTTTGAGCCCGGTCATGTGATAGGCGTTGCAGCGATTGGCGAATCCGTCGACCGTGGCGTAAATCCGCGCGCCCCTGGCCCGTGCGTGTGCCATCGACTCCAGCACGAGCACCGCCGCGCCCTCGCCGAGCACGAACCCGTTGCGCGTGCGGTCGAACGGCCGTGACGCGTGTTCGGGATCGTCGTTGTCGGACGAGGTTGCCTTGATCGCGTCGAAGCAGGCGACGGTGATCGGGGAGATCGGTGCCTCCGAGCCACCCGCGATCATCACGTCCGCCTTGCCGTCGGCGATGAGCTGCGCCGCGTGCCCGACCGCGTCGAGCCCTGAGGTGCAGCCGGTGGAGATGATCGCGGCCGGGCCTTCGGCGCCCGCCTCCCAGGCGACCTCGGCGGCCAGCGAACTGGGCACCAGGTGGTGATAGAGGTGCGGTGTCCGGTACTCCGCCTCGACCTCCCACTTGCTGCCCGTGTCGCTGACGACGACGTATTCCTCTTCGAGGCTGATCGTCGAGCCGACGGCGCTGCCGATGCTGACCCCGATCCGATCCGGCCTGGTCTCCCCGGCGATCCCGCTGTCCGCGATGGCTTCGCGGGCCGACACGACGGCGAACTGGGCGCACCGGTCCATCCGGCGGATCTGACGCGCGGTCAGTCCCTGTTCGGACGGTTCGAAATCGACCTCGGCCGCTATCCGCGAGCGGAACCCGGTCGCGTCGAACAGCGAGATGGCCCTGGTCGCGGTGCGGCCCTCGGTGAGCAGTTCCCAGAAGGCCTTCGTGCCGACACCGCCGGGCGCGACCACCCCGATACCGGTGATGGCCACTTGCATCCTGGTCACCGCCCACCGCCGAGGATCGCGACCGGTTCGTCGGGCGCGGGCAGCTCTTCGGTGTCGACGTGCCCGAGCTCGGGCTTCGGCGCGAGCGGGCCGAGCTGGAAGACCGCGGTGGCCACGGTGTTGCCGATGTTCTCCAGCCGGTGCCGCGAGCCCTTGGCCACGAAGACCGATTCGTACGGGCCCGCGGTGATCGGCGTGTCCTCGACCGTCACCAGCAGGGTTCCCTCGGTGACGAGCAGGAACTCCTCGGAGTACGGGTGGTAGTGCTCGGTGACGACCTCGCCGGGGCTGAGCCGGACGACCCCGAGGAAGCCGCTGGTCGACCCGACGGTGGCCGGGCCGAGCAGCACCCGGAGATCCCCGCCGCGGCGCCGGTTGGCCTCGACGTCGGACATGCTCACCTTGCGCGGAGCTGATGCGTTCACAGGTTCCTCCAGAATTCAGGCTGTCCAGTGGTAGAAGCGATGAGCCATCGCGTCCTGCGGGCCACGCCAGGTCTCGGGGTCGTACGCCCCGATGTGCTCGGCGAGGCGGGTGTCGATGTCACGGAACAGCGGGTGCTCGCGCACGTCGGTGACCGCGCTCCCGACCTCCCGTTCCCCTTGGATGAGGTGGAAGTACAAGCCGTGGAAGTGAAAGAGCGATCGCTGCCGGACGCCGACGAGCCCCGGCAGCTCTGATCGGTCCGACTCGGCGAAGATCTCCTTCACCGCCTCGTGGTCGCCACTGCGCAGCCTGGCGACGATCAAGCTCTGGAACATCAGGCCCTCCCCGCTGGTACCGAAGAACGAATGCCGTACAGGCGTTGCGCGTTGCCGCCGAGCATCAGCCCGGTCGCCTCCTCGCCGAGCCCGAGCGAGCGGACCATGCCGATCCGCGCGCCGTGGTCGACCGGCACCGGCGGCGCGTCGGAGCCGAACAGCACGTGTTCCGGCCCGAGCAGGTCGACGGCCGCGCGCAGCAGATGCGGGCTGTCCGTGGTGGTGTCCACGTAAAGCCGTCGCATGAGCTCGCTCGGCGCCGTGATCGACCGGCGCGGTCCGGTGTGCGAAGAGCGCGGTGCCGTGCCAGGCCGTGAGCGGCCGCCCCAGTGCCGGGGCGCCCACGCCAGGTCCAATCTGCTCGGCAGCAACGGCAATCCCGCGCCGCACGAGGTGCCGACCACGACGAGGTCCGGATGCCGTTCCAGCTGCCCTGACAAGCACAGCGCAGCCAGCCCGAGCGTGACATCACAGAACCGGCCGACCATCTCGATCAGTCCGTAGTCGGTCAATTCCCTGGTGCACAACGGATCCGCGCCCGAGTGCAGCAGCATCGGCTTGCCGGACGCGGCCACCATCGCGAGGAACTCGTCGGCGGCCGGGTCGGCGATGTCCTTTCCACCGATGCTCGGGTTCACGATGACCCCGGCGAACTCCTCGGTCGCCAGCAGCGCGTTGACGTCGGCGAGCATCCCGTCGCCACCGAACGGGTCACACCACGCGTACGCGCGCAGCCTGTCCGGATGCGCTTGGACGGTCTCCGCGAGCCAGTCGTGATAGGAAGCCAGTTCCGCCAAGGACTGGCCGCCCGCCGCGGCCATTGTGGACGCACCGGTCGGACTGCCCACAATGGTCAGATCGATACCGGCGGCCGCCTTGGCGGCGAGCATGCCGGGAACATCCCCGATGCTGGGCGGGATCGGCAGCCGCTCGACGAGTGCCGGCGGGAACAGGTGTGCGTGCACATCGACGATCACGGCGCCACCCGCTCGATCTCGATGCCTGCGGCTGGCGCGCACACCGCGACCGCGTCCTTGTCGGCGAATCCGGCGCGGACGGTCTCGCGGAACGCCTCGGCCGCCGCCGCCAGCGTCGGCATCGCCAGCCCGGTCGCGTCGGCCATATCCAGCGCCAGTTCCAGGTCCTTGACCATCAAGCTGGTCTTGAACGCCGCGGGCTCCAGCCTGCCCTGACGCAGCAGCTGCGCGCGGAAGGCCATCACCCGTGAGCTGAACCCGCTCTCCGCGATCGCGCCGAGCACCAGGTCGGCGTCCAGCCCAGACCTGGTGGCCAGCCCGACCGCCTCGGCGAGTGAACTGAGCTGAGCGCCGAGCAGCGTGTTGAAGACGATCTTGAGAGTGGCGCCCATGCCCACCTCACCGAGGTAGAGCACCTGCTTGCCGACGGTGTCGAGCAGTGGCCTGACCACGGCCACATCCTCTTCGCGGCCCGCGGCGAAGACACGAAGCTCACCCTCGCTCGCCTGCAGCGGATTGCCGACGACACAACCCTCGACGCGGATCAGCGAAAGCTCGCGCAGCCGCTCGGTCACCGCCTTGCTGTACGCGGGCGAAACGGTCGACGTGTCGACGATCACAGTGTCCGGCGCGGCGGCGCCTGCCACCCCGTCCGCACCGAAGAGGACCTCCTCGACCGCGTGCTCGTCGGCGAGGCTGAGCACCACGACCGAGGCGTTCAGCGCGGCCTCGGCTGGCGAGCTCACCTCCACGGCACCGGCGCTGACCAGCGCACCCGCCTTGCCCTGGGTGCGGTTGTACACCGAGAGCGGGAAACCGGACTGCACGAGGCGGCGTGCCATCCCGGTACCCATCGCGCCCAGCCCGATGAAGGCCACAGCGGACGAGGAGAACGCGGCGGCCATCACGCCCGCCCCGCGGCCGCTGCCTCCGCAGGCACGGTGAACTGGACGATGCTCTGCATCTGGCTGCGCTGGAAGAAGCTCGCGAATCCCTCGGCCGAGCCGGTCGCCCGCTCTTCGACCAAATACTGGGAAATCTCGTGCTCGAGGCGCTGGACGCCCTCCTGCGCCGCCATGTGCCGCATGACATCCGCGAGTTCGCCGTCGAACTGGATGACACGCACGATGGTGGTGTCCTTGCGGAACACTGCGGTACCGAGCAGCCTGCCGACCTCGAAGCCCGCGGCGTTGCGCAGCACGGTCGAAGCCGCTCGTTTGAAGTTACGGAAGATTTCGTCTACCTGCGCTTCGCTTCCCGGCTTGATCTGCCAGGTCACGGCTGCATACGTGGACATTTACGGCACTCCTTGAAAGGTAAGGAGCGCCCGTGTAGGCGGGCATCCCGGGCATGATGGGCATGACCGGGACCGGCGCACGGGACCCATCCGCGGCCAGTGATGAACGGTCGTGTGATCGAACTGTGGGAGAGCAGTCCGGACACGGCCAAATACGATGCCGGGCCACGGATTGGGAGATCCGCCGGCGACGGCGTTCGTCGGGCAACCCGCCTGGAGGGCGCGCGACTTGAGATTTCCTTGATATCACATCAGATGCGCACTCAACACTGACTGCACGGTGGATAGTGTGCCGGTCCAGGGATTGAGTGTCAACCACTTGACACTCATCTGGCCTAGACTCAGTATGGCAATGCGGAGGTTAACTCCTTACGCAAACTGGGGCTTCAAAATCTTCTTGTCGAATATTTCGATAGCTGCTATCCGAAAATGATCTTGGCCACCTGGGGGTGCAGTTCAGCCAAGACTTGATTCGCCCATTTCCGCACATGGCCGGCTCAAGGGCGGCCTTTTCGCACTTTGTCAATAAGGAGTTACGCCAATGGCCGAGCCCGGTGTTGAGCGCGCCCAAAATACGAGTGACACGACCAATACAGAACAGAATGTATCGATGACACTTCGCGATGAATCACGCACCAACGGTCACCCCGAGACGCCGCCGACCTTCACGCAGGAGATCAAAAACGATCCATGGGCATTCTTCAGCGACCTCCGCGAGAATCATCCGGTCGCCAGACTGCGCCATCCGGACGGTTTCGATTTCTTCGCAATCACCCGATATGACCTGGTTCGCGATGGATTGTCCGATTTACGATTCAGTCAGAACTTTGACACCCTCGCCGAATCCTCGGTGCTGGCGCTGGAACGCGAGGATCCGCTGGCGCCGCTGAACAAGAACCTGCTCGGTATCGACCCGCCGGACCACACCCGGCTGCGCAGGCTCGCCACTCCCGCCTTCCATCGCCAGAAGGTCGAGCAGCTCCACGAGACCGCGGCGAAGACCGTGACCAGCCTGCTGGCGGCACTTCCGCCGGACGAGCCGGTCGACCTCATCGAGCAGTTCGCGACCAAGGTGCCCGCGACCGTGCTCAGTGAACTGTTCGACATCGACGTCGACGACTGGGCGGACTTTCGCCGCAGGGGCCAGCTGCTGATGACCCCGCCATGGGGCCAGACGCACGCCGACGTCGCGGTGATCAAGATGCCGATGCTGGACTACTGCGTCGACCTGGTGCGCCGCCGCCGGAAGAACCCCGGCGAGGACATCATCAGCTCGATGGTCCAGGCCAGGGACGGCAGCGACAAGCTGTCCGAGGACGAGCTCGTCGGCATGACCTTCCTGATCCTCATGACCTCTTATCAGACGACCTACGCGTTCCTCACCAACGCCGTGCTCGCGTTGCTGGAGCGCCCGGACGCGCTGAAAACCGTGCTGCGCAACAAAACCGTGCAAGGCCCGATACTCGAAGAGCTGCTTCGCTTCGCCGGTCCGGTCGAGACGGCGCCGATCCGGTTCGCCACCGAACAGGTCGAGATCGAGGGACGGATCATCCCCGCGAAGGCGCCGGTCAGCCTGCTCGTGTCCGCGGCGAACCGAGACGAGAAGGTGTTCCACGATCCGCACGACCTCGTGTTCGACCGGCGCGACAATCCGCATCTGTCCTTCGGCCACGGGATCCACTTCTGCCTCGGCACCGTGCTGGCGAAGCTCGAGGCGATCACCGCGCTGGACGGGTTGCTCAAGGCCAGGCCGGGCCTCACGCTGGCCGCCGATCCCGGCAGCCTGGTCCAGCGCCCCGGGATCATCCTGCGGGTGCCGACCGAGCTGCCGGTGCTGCTCGGCCCGGCGGCGTGAGCGTCATGCGGGAGCCGATCGCCGTCATCGGCGGTGGCATCGGCGGGCTGGCGGCGGCGATCGCGTTGCACCAGGCGGGTTTGCCGGTGCGGGTGTTCGAGCGGGCCGACGAGCTGCGCGAGATCGGCGCGAGTCTCGGCGTGCAGTCCAACGCCGTGCGCACGTTGAACCGGCTGGGCTGCGGCGAGGACATCCTCGCGGCCGGTGAACCGATCGACATCTGCGAAGGCTTCGGGCTGTCGTCGGGCAGGCTGCTGATGCGATGGCGGCAGGACAAGGTCGGTGAACGGCTCGGCGCGCCGTCGGTGATGGTGCGCAGGACCGATCTTCAGCAGGTGCTGCTCAACCGGCTGCCGCCGGACGTGCTCACCCTGTCCGCCGAGGTGAGCGCGGTGCACGGCGGCGACGGGGACCGGCCGGAGATCGAGTTGGCGACCGGCGAGCGGGTACCCGTGCCGGTGGTCGTCGGCGCGGACGGCGTGCGGTCGAAGGTGCGCGGTTTCGTGCACCCGGCCGCCGCCGTGCGCCCCGCAGGCTATCGGGTGTGGCGGTCGATCACGCCGTTCCAGCACGAGGACTACCCGGCGCGCACGATGCGGCAGTACCTCGGCCGTGGCCGGACCTTCTCGATGTGGCACCTGCGCGACGGCTCGGTCTCGTGGTCGGCCAGCCTCGCCGGTGCGCCACCGCTCGGCCGGGACGGCCAGCTTCCCTTGCTGCGCGAGCTCTTCCGCGACGCGCCACCGGTGGTGCACGCGTTGCTCGGCGACGCGAGCGAGCAGGAGGTCATCATCACCGACTCCGTCGACCTCCGGCCGTTGCCGGGCTGGACCCGCGGCCGCGTCACCCTGCTCGGCGACGCGGCGCACGCCACCACCCAGGTCACCGGGCAGGGCGCGGCGCAGGCGATCGAGGACGCGGTCGTGCTCGGCCGCTGCCTCGCCGGACTGACCGGGGAGGCGAGCACCGAGGAGATCACCACCCGCCTGCTGTCCTATCAGGAGGCTCGGCTGGCGCGGACCACGAAGGTGATCAAGGAAGCACGGCTGCTCGGCACCGTCTTCCACTGGCGGAGCACCGCGGGCTGCTGGCTGCGTGACACCGCGTTCCGGCTCCGTCCCGCCGATTCCTGGACCCGCCAGATGGAACGACGGCTGAGCACCGTCCACTGACCGAGAGGAAACGCATGTCTCCCAGCACGAACGCACCATTGACGGGCCAGGTCGCCGTCGTGACCGGCGCAAGCAGCGGCATCGGCGCGGTGATCGCGAAGCATCTCGGCGCGCTCGGCGCCGCCGTCGCCGTCAACTACCGCAAGGACGAGCACCGGGCGTCGGCGGTGCGTGACGAGATCATCTCCGGCGGCGGCTCGGCGATCATCGTGCGCGGCGACGTCACGGTCGAGCAGGAGATGCTGGATCTCGCGGCCGAGGTCCGGTTCGGGCTCGGGCCGGTCGGCATCCTCGTCTGCAACGCCTACGGCTCGCCGAGCGCGCTCGCCCAGCCGCTGCTGGACCCGGTCGGGGTGTCGGTGGCCACCGCCGACCAGCTGCTGTGCACGCTGCTGCCGGTGCGGGCCTGTCTCGACGACCTGCGTGCGACCGAAGGCAACGTCGTGCTGATCGGCTCCCATGTCTCACGGCTGCCCGATCCCTACGTCCCCGCCATCACGATCGCCAAGGCCGCGCAGGACGCGACCAGGCTGGTACTCGCCAGGCAGCTGGGCGAGTACGGCGTCCGGGTCAACACGGTCGCACCCGGCGCGATCCGCACCGAGACCAACGCGGACATCCTCTCCGAAGAGCGGTGGACCGGTATGGCCGCCACCGCACCACTGCGCAGGGGCACCGTTGCCCAGGACGTCGCCGAGGCGGTGGGCTATCTCAGCGGACCGGCTGCACGCCAGGTCACCGGCGCCTATTTGGCAGTCGACGGCGGCGAGGTCTGCGTCTGAAGCTTCCTCATCGCTTGGGGGGCGATTGCCCCGCCGGTGCCCAGGACCGGCGGCGAGTGAGGATTTGAGGGGCGCACCGGCCAGGACATCTCCCAATGCCGGGGCCGGTGCGCCTGTCATCCAAACCTGCGAAAGCGGCAAGCTCACGAGGAGCTTCCAGGCGCCGGTCTCGCGGCTTGGACGGCTGGGCAGCAGTCGCACACCGGCGCACGGTGTGTCATTCGAACGCTGTCGGGCCACTGTAGCGCGCCGGCGGCCGATCACAGCACCGTGGTTTTACGGACTCCGGCACGCGTGAATCCACCCGCCGCCCTCAGCGTCCGCCGTACTCCCATCGGGTAGAGTACTGGTGCAATAATGTCAGGTCGGATAGTCCGCCGGTACATTGTTGTCCGAAGGAGGCGGGATGCCAACGGGCAGGAAGCAGCCAGGCGAACACACCGACGCGATCGCGCTGGCGGAGGCGTTCACCGAGGCGATCCGGTACCTGCGCAGGTTCACCCTCGCGCCGACCAGCGAAGAGCACGAGCTATCGCCCGCCAGGGCACGCACCCTGGTCGCGGTCGCCGACACCCCCGGCATCCAGATGGGTCAGCTCGCCGAGCAGATGAAGGTCACCGCACGCACGGTCACCAAGCTCGTCGACAGCCTGGAGCGGGACGGGCTCGTCCGGCGCGCGCCGAACGCCCACGACCGCAGGGTCACCCACATCGAGCTCACCGACGCGGGCCACGGCCAGCTCAACGAGATCCGGCACGAGCACGGCGTGATGTGGGAATCGGCCTTCGACGCACTCTCCGCCGTGGAGCGGAAGCGCCTGCTCGGCCTGCTGCGGAAGCTCACCGCCACGGGCTGACGCGGCTGCCCTGTGTCAGCACGTCGCCCGATGGGGCCGACCTAAGTGGGGACTATCCGGCCAAAACGGGCCAACCCGGTGTGACTGAGCCGTTCAAGCGCTAAGTTCCGCTCACATTGAGTCACACGAGGAGAGTTCATGACTAGTCCGAACCGCTGGCGCCGCCGGACGACGGTGTTCGCCGCCGTACTGGCGTGCGTGAGCCTCGGCACCGGCGTGGCGAACGCCGGCTGGGGTGGGGGAAAGCCGGGTAGTGACGGGGCTGGCGACAGCTACTACCCGAAGGACGGCAACGGCGGTTACGACGTCGCCGACTACGACCTCGACGTCGACTACGTGCCCGCGACCAAGCAGCTGACCGGCACCGCGAAGATCGCCGCTCGGGCCACCGAGTCGCTGAGCTCGTTCAATCTCGACCTCCACGGCCTGACCGTCGACTCGGTCAAGGTCAACGGCCTGACCGCGAAGTTCAGCCGCGCCGGTGACGAGCTGACCATCTCGCCGCGGCTCACCCTGTGGCGTGGCCTGCCGTTCTTCGCCGAGGTCAAGTACCACGGCGTGCCGGAGGCCATCAACGACCCGCTGCTCGGCCTCAACGGCTGGCAGTTCGCGAAGAACGGCGGCGCGTTCGCCGCAGGCGAGCCGAAGTCGGCCAGCACCTGGTACCCGGTCAACGACACCCCGCGCGACAAGGCGACCTTCCACCTGGCGATGACCGTGCCGAGCGAGTGGGAAGTCATCTCGGTCGGCAAGGAGCGCGGCAAGCGCACCTCGCCGAAGGGCACCACCACGACATACTGGGCCGAGGACACCCCGACGGTGCCGTACATGACCACGGTCGCCATCGACAAGTGGGAGTTCGAGCGCGGGCAGCTGCCGGACGGCACCCCGATCCTCAACTCGTACGCGCCGGGCACGCCCGCCACGACGAAGGCAGCCGAGGCGCGCCTGCCGGAGATCATCGAGTTCCTGTCGTCGAAGTTCGGCAAGTACCCGATCGACGCCGCCGGCGGCATCTTCCTCGCCGAGCCGATCGGTTTCTCGCTGGAGACGATGAGCCGCCCGATCTACTCGGGCCGCGCGGGCAACGTGAGCACGATCGTGCACGAGAACGCGCACCAGTGGTACGGCGACTCGGTCGCGGTCGACCTGTGGAAGGACGTCTGCCTCAACGAGTGCTTCGCGTCCTACGCGACGTGGCTGTGGTCGGAGGCGAAGGACAGCGTCGACCTCGACGCGCGCTACCTCACCAACGTCAAGAACGCCTCGGACGCGTTCTGGAACTCGCCGGGCAACAAGCTGTACGACATGGGCCCCGGACGCGAGTTCACGGCCGTCTACAGCAAGGGCCCGATGGCGCTGCACGCGCTGCGCCGCACGATCGGCGAGGAGGCGTTCGGCAAGGTCTTGAAGACCTGGCCGTCGCTGCACCGTGACGGGAACGCGAGCTTCCTCGAGTTCCAGAAGTACGTGGAGAAGGTCGCGCACAAGAACCTCAAGGGCTTCTTCGACGCCTGGTTCTACACCCCGGCCAAGCCCGCTGCCGAGTACCTCTACCCGGGCCCGCTGAAGCCCACGCCGTAAGGCGTCGTGGGCGTCGAGTGCGCGCGTCAGAAGGCCCCAGACCACCAGCCAAAGCAAGA
>NZ_JBHWEB010000023.1:96886-109719 GCF_042734395.1 Amycolatopsis sp. NPDC059657
CCCCGCCCCAACCCCCGGGCCGCTTCCCCACTCCCGGGCCCGCTCACCCCCCCCCCGTTAGGGGGGGGGGGGCGTGGGGGGGTTTTACACCCCCCCGCAACGCGCACGAGTCCTTGTTAGTCTTAGCCGACTCCGCCGTCGCCCCTGTTGTCTCGACGAAGGCGGATGTTCATGAAAAGAACCTGGGCAATGGTCTGCGCCATACCGCTCGCGCTGGGTGTGCTCACCCCGGCCGAGGCGTTCGCGGCCGATACCACCCCGCCGACCACGCCGACGGGCGTGCAGGTCACCAAGGTCTCGGCGAACAGCATCGCGCTCGGCTGGACCGCGTCCACCGACGACGTGGCCGTGCAGCGGTACAACGTCTATTCGGGCGCCACGCTGGTCGGCTGGTTCACCGGCACGAGCGGCTCGATCGACGGACTGGCCCCGAAAACCGCGCAGACATTCACGGTCCGCGCGATGGACGCCGCGAAGAACCTCTCGCCGGACAGCGCACCCGTCACCGCCACCACGCGGCGCGGCTCGGATGCCGTCGGCGAGGTCACGACGATCGCGCCGGAGACCGACGTGCCGTGGGGCCTCGCGTTCCTGCCGGATGGTTCGGCGCTCTACGGCGACCGCGACGCGCAGACCGTCAACCGCCTTTCGCGTGATGGCAAGACGAAGACCGTCGCCGGAAAGGTGCCCGGCGTCGTCGGGACCAACGGCGAGGGCGGACTGCTCGGACTCGAGCTTTCGCCACATTTCCGTTGGGACCACTGGGTTTACCTCTATCACACGAGTGAGACCGACAACCGGATCGTGCGGATCAAGTACGAGCACGGCGCGCTGGATCTCGCGTCGGAGCAGGTGCTGCTCGCCGGGATCGTGAAGAACAAGTTCCACAACGGCGGCAGGCTGCGGTTCGGCCCCGACGGCAAGCTGTACGCCTCCGTCGGCGACGGCCAGACCATGGCGAACGCGCAGGACGTCAACTCGCTCAACGGAAAGATCCTCCGGCTGAACCCGGACGGCTCACCGGTCGCGGACAATCCCTTCTACGCCATCGGCGGCAACGCCCGCTACGTGTGGAGCATGGGGCACCGCAACCTCGAAGGCCTCGCGTTCGACTCGCGCGGCAGGCTGTGGGAGTCCGAGTTCGGCAACAGCATCCTCGATGAGCTGAACCTGATCGAAAAGGGCGGCAACTACGGCTGGCCCGCCTGCGAAGGCACGGTCGGCGACTGCGCGAACCCGGGGTTCAAGGCGCCCGTCCAGACCTGGAAACCGGTCGACGCGTCACCTAGCGGGATCGCGATCGTGCACGACATCATCTACATGTCCGCGCTGCGTGGTGAGGCGTTGTGGGTCATGAAGATCAACGGCAACACCACCAGCACCCCGGTGGCCTACTTCCACGGGAAGTTCGGCCGCGTCCGCACCGTCGAGCCGAGCCCCGACTGCGGACTGTGGATCACCACCTCCAACGGTGGCGACAAGAACAACGTCCCCGACGACACCAACGCGCAGTTCCTGCACGTCTCACTGGGCCACTGACCTGACGGGGTCACCGGTGCGAGCCGGTGACCCCGTTGATGGGGGTAACCATGTTTCTCCGCCGCTGCCTCGCGGTGCTGACCGCGCTACTCGTCCTCACCTCCGGCCTGCCCGCATGGGCCGCGGCGACCGCGTCGTGGACCGACTGCGGCGATGGCTTCGAATGCACGACACTGCAAGTGCCGCGCGACTACCGGAACCCCTCGCTGGGCACGATCCCGCTCGCGGTGAACCGGCACAAGGCGACCGATCACGCACACCGCGTCGGCGCGCTGCTGGTCAACCCTGGTGGTCCCGGCGGCTCCGGAATCGGCTTCGCCAAACGCCTCCTGCCGCGGTTCCCCGAACTCGCCGCGCGGTTCGACATAGTCGGCTTCGACCCTCGCGGGGTCGGCAAAAGCGGGCAGGTGCAGTGCCTGACCGACGAAGAGACCCGGCAGGCCTTCGAAGACGCGCGGCCGTTGACCTTCGAACGCGGGCAGGCATTCGCCGCGCGGTTCAACGCGGCCTGCCAGGCACGCAGCGGAGCCATGCTGCCGTACATCGGAACCGAGTCCGTCGCCCGCGACATGGACCAGATCCGCGTGGCACTCGGCGAGGAGAAGTTCAACTACTTCGGCGTTTCGTTCGGCACGTTCATCGGCACGGTCTACGCCAACCTGTTCCCCAAACGCATCCGCGTGATGGCGCTGGACGGCGCCTACGACCCCGAGACCTACGCGAACCGGCCGTACAGCTACGACTTCTGGCAGTACGTCGAAATCGAAGGCGCACTCAACCGGATGCTGGACTGGTGCGCTCACGAGGCTTCCTGCCCGTTCGGCGACGGCGACCCGCACGCGGCGTTCGACCGCCTGGTCCGTTCCCTCGACAAGGACCCGGTCCGCGACGCCGACGGCAAGGTACTCGCGAACGGCTCCGTTTTGGCGTACAGCATGATCTTCGAGCTCAACGGCGGCACCTCGGCCTGGCGCAAGCTGGCCACGGAGCTGCAGGAGGCGGCCACCAAGCGCACCGGCGACCTGCTGTACCCGCTCAGCGACTCGTCGAGCTTCTTCGCAGCCAACGTCGCGGTGGAATGCGCCGACCGCGTCTACTCACCGGGCCGCTTCGAGCTCCGCGTCCGCCTCGCACTGGCAGCCGCGGCAGGCCCGCGCCTCGGCCCGATCGCCGCCTACGGCCCGCCCGGCTACGACCACTCCCACGCCAACGCCTGCCAGAAATGGACCGCCCAGCGCGCCAGCCGCTACCCGGGCCCGTGGAACGCACCCGGCTCGGCCCCGATCCTGGTGGTCGGCACCACAGGCGACCCGGACACCCCGTACCGCGACGCCGTCACCCTCTCCCGGACCCTGGACAACGCCCGCCTCCTCACCTTCGTCGGCGAAGGTCACTCCGGCCAGGGCCACAGCGCCTGCGCCCGCGCGGCCATCACCACCTACCTGCTGAACCGCACCCTCCCGGCCCCCGGCACCCGCTGCACCGACAACCCCACCCCCTGACCAGCCCGGATCCAGCTAAAAAAATCCCAATGTGGCTTTGGTCAGCTCTGGAACCCCCAATGTGGCTTTCGTCAGCTCAGAGCTGACGAAAGCCACATTGGGAGGCTGAAACCTGACGAACGCCGCATTGGGATTTTTTTCCCAGGCTCACCAGGGGCGATGGGTGGGCGGGTGCGCCGGAGGCGGGACCGGGGCGAAGGCCGGGACCGTCAGGTCCCCGAAGCCACCGGTCGCCGGAACGTGGTGCAACCCCAGCGCGACCGCCGTTTCGGGTTGGTCTCGGGTGGCGGGCGGAATCCCGATCTGGTGGTGCAGCAGCGAAGCCAGCAGCGGCATCCGGCTCGGCCCGCCGACCAGGTAGACGCCGCCCAGCTGCCGGGGAGTCAGCCCGGCGGCGCGGATCGTCGCCGCGAAAAGCTCCGCGCTGCGCAAGAAACTGGGGCGCACCAACGCTTCCAGCTCCGCGCGGGTGACCATGACGTCCTGGAACGGCTCAGGCATCGGAACGGCCGTTGACGTGTGGCGTGACAGGCTTTCCTTGGCGCCCTTGACGTCCTGCAGCAGCGCACGCCGGTCGCGCCGGTCCGAGGTGCTGACCGGGCGCAGTATTCGCTGCCACTGCTGAGGATCGCGGTGGGAGACCTCGCGGCCGATGTGCATCAACAATGCGTCGTCGATGTCGATGCTGCCCAGATCGGCGAAACCGTCGTCAGCCAGCACCGAGAAGCCGTGCACCACCGCACAGTCGAAGGTGCCGGCGCCGAGGTCGTAGACCGCCAGCGGACCGAGCGGGCGGCCCGCGGTCGCCGAGTAGTGCGCCGCGGCCGCCACCGGCTCGGGGACCAGGAGCATCGTCCCGCCGAAACCCGCCAGCGCGGCGGCTTCGCGGAGCACGGCCTGGTGCGAAGCGCCCCAGCGCGCCGGGTGCGAGATGCGGACCTGACCGGGGGAAAGCCCGCCGAGCGCGCGCTCGGCCTCCTCGCGTACCCGCCGCAGCACGGCGGCGAAAGCGTCGGTGACGCGGACGTCGTGCGTGCCAAGGCGCAGGGTGCCCTCGTCGATGCGGCGCTTCGGGTTGGGTTCGAAGCGGCTCGGGTCGAGCCTGGCCTTGCGCTCGGCCTCGCGGCCGACGACCAGCGTGCCGTCGTCGTTGACGAAGATCGCCGACGACATCGTCATCGAGGCGTCGAATTCGATCGGGCGGGGCAGCTGCCCGCCGACCGCTATCGACGCGACCGTGCTCGAAGTCCCGAAATCGATCCCCAGCACGTCCATGGAATCGATCATACGAAAAGAGCGGCTCCCCTCCGGAAAGGGGAGCCGCTCTTTCAGTGCCTAATGGACTCAGCCTGCTTCGGCTTCGCCCGCGTCGTCACCGCTTGCCGCGATGCTGACCGGCGGGCTGTCCGGGACAGCGGTCGGCCGGGCTTCACCGCGGAAGGTGAACTTCGCCTCGTCGTCCCTGTCCTCGACCTCGCCGCTCCAGCCTTCGACGTCGACCACGATGATCTGGCCCGGCTGGATCTCGCCGAACAGGATCTTCTCGGACAGCTGGTCTTCGATCTCGCGCTGGATGGTGCGACGCAGCGGCCGGGCACCGAGCACCGGGTCGAAGCCGCGCTTCGCGAGCAGCGCCTTCGCCTTCTCGGTGAGCTCGAGCTCCATGTCCTTGGCCTTGAGCTGCTTCTCCACCCTGGTGGCCATCAGATCGACCATCATGATGATCTGATCCTTGGTCAGCTGGTGGAACACGATGATGTCGTCGATCCGGTTCAGGAACTCCGGGCGGAAATGCTTCTTCATTTCCTCGTTGACCTTTTGCTTCATCTTCTCGTACTTCGTGCCCTGGTCATTGCCGGACGCGAAGCCCAAGGACACCGACTTGGAGATGTCGGAGGTACCGAGGTTCGAGGTGAAGATGAGCACCGTGTTCTTGAAGTCGACCGTGCGGCCCTGGCCGTCCGTGAGGCGGCCGTCTTCGAGCACCTGCAAGAGCGTGTTGTAGATCTCCTGGTGCGCCTTTTCGATCTCGTCGAAAAGCACCACCGAGAACGGCTTGCGCCGCACCTTCTCGGTCAGCTGCCCGCCCTCTTCGTAGCCGACGTAGCCCGGAGGGGCACCGAAGAGCCGCGAAGCGGTGTAGCGGTCGTGGAACTCACCCATGTCGATCTGGATGAGCGCGTCGTCCTCGCCGAACAGGAAGGCGGCCAGCGCCTTCGACAGCTCGGTCTTACCGACACCCGACGGGCCCGCGAAGATGAACGACCCGGAAGGCCGCTTGGGGTCCTTCAGGCCGGCACGGGTACGCCGGATCGCCTGGGAGACGGCCTTGACGGCGTCCTCCTGGCCGATGATGCGCTTGTGGAGCTCGTCCTCCATGCGCAGCAGGCGGGTGGTCTCCTCCTCGGTGAGCTTGAACACGGGGATCCCGGTCCAGTTCGCGAGGACCTCGGCGATCTGCTCGTCGTCGACTTCGGCGACGACGTCCAGGTCACCGTCCTTCCACTGCTTCTCCCGCTCACCCTTCTGGCCGAGGAGGGTCTTCTCCTCGTCGCGCAGGCGCGCGGCCCGCTCGAAGTCCTGAGCGTCTATGGCCGACTCTTTGTCCCGGCGCACGTCGGCGATCTTCTCGTCGAACTCGCGCAGGTCCGGCGGAGCGGTCATCCGGCGGATACGCATCCGGGCCCCGGCCTCGTCGATCAGGTCGATCGCCTTGTCGGGGAGGAACCGGTCGTTGATGTAGCGGTCGGCCAGTGTGGCCGCCGCGACCAGCGCCGAGTCGGTGATCGAGACGCGGTGGTGCGCCTCGTACCGGTCGCGCAGGCCCTTGAGGATCTCGATCGTGTGCTCGAGCGACGGCTCGCCGACCTGGATCGGCTGGAAGCGGCGCTCCAGCGCGGCGTCCTTCTCGATGTACTTGCGGTACTCCTCGAGCGTGGTCGCGCCGATCGTCTGCAGCTCACCGCGGGCGAGCATCGGCTTCAGGATCGAAGCCGCGTCGATCGCGCCCTCGGCGGCACCCGCGCCGACGAGCGTGTGCAGCTCGTCGATGAACAGGATGATGTCGCCGCGGGTCTTGATCTCCTTGAGTACCTTCTTGAGCCGCTCTTCGAAGTCACCGCGGTAACGCGAACCGGCGACCAGTGAGCCGAGGTCCAGCGTGTACAGCTGCTTGTCCTTGAGCGTCTCGGGCACCTCGCCCTTGACGATGTTCTGCGCGAGCCCCTCGACGACGGCGGTCTTGCCGACGCCGGGCTCGCCGATGAGAACCGGGTTGTTCTTGGTGCGCCGCGAGAGCACCTGCATCACGCGCTCGATCTCCTTGCCGCGACCGATGACCGGGTCGAGCTTGCCCTCGCGGGCCGACGCGGTCAGGTTGCGGCCGAACTGGTCGAGCACCAGTGACGACGACGGGGTGCCCTCGCCACGGCCGGAGCCGGATTCCTGCGGCTCCTTGCCCTGGTAGCCGGACAGGAGCTGCAGCACCTGCTGGCGGACCCTGTTCAGGTCGGCGCCGAGCTTGACGAGCACCTGGGCGGCGACGCCCTCGCCCTCGCGGATCAGCCCGAGCAGGATGTGCTCGGTGCCGATGTAGTTGTGCCCGAGCTGCAGCGCTTCGCGCAGTGACAGCTCCAGCACCTTCTTGGCACGCGGGGTGAAGGGGATGTGACCGCTCGGGGCCTGCTGCCCCTGGCCGATGATCTCCTCGACCTGCTGGCGGACACCCTCCAGCGCGATACCCAGTGACTCCAGCGCCTTGGCGGCGACACCCTCACCCTCGTGGATCAGACCCAAGAGGATGTGCTCGGTGCCGATGTAGTTGTGGTTGAGCATCCTGGCTTCTTCTTGAGCCAGCACAACCACCCGCCTCGCGCGGTCGGTGAACCTCTCAAACATGTGCACTCCCTCGACTGCTGCGCCGGCGGCCCTAGTCCATCGTCGTGCTTTCACCGCGATGGATTCAGCACCGTAAGACCACTCTAGTAGCCATGTGGTCGCGCTGGCGTACCACTACGGCCCTTTGCGGTCCGTTCACGCCACTCGGATTTCAACCGGGGCGCTCGTCCATCATCCGGTTGACCTGTACCTCTACGTCAACCCTTAACGTGCCGGGTTCACCCACGATTCCGTGCGAGACCCCTTGTCCGCTCAGCGCGAACAGGCGTCCGAGCAGTGAGAATCGCACTCGCTTGGCGGAAACCGGCCTCTTAGGTAAGGTTAGGCAGACCTAAGATATTGGGCTGGTTGGTCACGGAGAGTGGCCATATGGGGTGAACCGAGGGGGCCTGTCGTGTATTCCCAGCGGGCCTCGTGCGGCACCGGTACGGACCCGGATTTCGACGGACTGGCCACCTCGGTCCACCGGATCGAGCGAATCCAGCAGCTCAGCGGCCTCCGTTTCGGCGTGCCGGCCGAACCGGGCTGGCTGCGCTGCGACGACCTGCTCGACGACCCGGAGCGGCTCCGGGCCTGGCAGGGCAAGCTCGCGGCCTGGCTGAGCACGCAGTACGACGAGGTGCCCGCACGGACAGTCGCCGCCTGGATCGCGTCCTGGTACCTGCACGTTCCCGCACGGGCGGCCGCGCTGCTGTTCCATCACGAGCGCCGGGTGCCTGCCTCCCGCCTCGCCTTCCGCCTGTCGGACGACCGTCCGCACCCGGAGGAAATCGCGCTGCTCGGCGAAACCTTCCACTGTCTGCCGGACGACACCGGCGCCGCGCGCCCCGAAGCCACGGTCGTCGCCGACGAGCAGGCGCTCGCGGCCGTGCTGCGCGACGGCTACCTCGCGCACGCCACCCGCTTCATCGGCGCGTACGGGCCGATGAGCCGTCTCGGCACCCGAACGCTCTGGGCGGCCGCCACGGACGCGCTCGACACCGCACTGTGGTCCGCCGGCACGCCGGACGCGGGCGTGGCGGACGCCGCGCTGGTGCTCGGCTCCCGCCACGCGCCACTCACGGCTGCGTCGACACTGCGGCTCGACGGCGCCAACGGCTGGACGCGCCGTCAGGAGAGCTGTTGCTTCTCCTATCTCTTGGCATCGGCCTCCGAGTGCGACGGCTGCCCACGCTCGACGCCGAAGTCCTGAGCGGGCACGACGGTCAGAGGCTCAGGGCCGCCACGCCGGGTCGCGCCCGACGAGGCCCAGCGCGCGGTCCATCGTCGACGCGGAGGCGGGCACAGGCACCTCCGGCCCGAACACGCCCATCGCCCGCGCCTGCTCGGCCATGCCGTCCGCGGCCGCGTACAACGCGGTCGCCGTGTCCTCGTCGATCGTCAGCTCCTGGCCGGTGGCGACGGCGAGGTCCCACCCGTGCAGCGCGAGTTCCGCGAGGACCATTCCGGCGATGACCGAAGCGGGCATCTCGACCGAGCCCATCTTCGACATTCCGTCGAGCGCGCCGGGCCTGCCGAATACGTCGATCAGTTCGTCAGTTTGCTTCTCGAGCGCGGTGGCCCAATCGGACTGGGTCAGGTCATTGTCCGACTCGCCGCCTTCGACGGCGGGCGCAGGCTCCTTGCGCCCGGCGGCGACGAGCCATGGGCCCCAATAAAGAAGGTGGTTCACCAGAGCGCGCACGGTGTAGTCATCGCATGGTGTCCGCTTGGCGAGATCGTCTTCGCGCAGCGCCGCCACGACGGATTTGAACGCGCCCGCGGCGGAGGTCATCGAGAGGTACAGGTCGGCCATGCCCCATTACCGCACACCGGTCGAAGACCTGTCTTGGACAAACGCGTCAGCTATTCGGGTGCCCGATCGATCGGTCCCGATGGCCGAGACCGCCGCGATTCTGTTGTACCGGGTCAATGACGCAGCGCGAGCGGATCATGCGGACCGGGAGATCGATTACACGATTGCCGTGTCATAAAGGCATTCATAACTACGTGACAAAAGACAAGAGGGCCGCCGGGATTGCTCCCCGCGGCCCTCTGGGCTGCCCGATCGCGGCGCAAGCGTGCCGCAGCCGACTCAGTTCTTCTTGTGGTAGGCCTCGACGACCTCGGACGGGATGCGCCCGCGGTCGGAAACCTGGAAGCCGTTCTTGCGAGCCCATGACCGAATGGCCTGGTTCTGCTCACGGTCGACCGTCGCGGGACGGGCGGCCACCTTGGCGGTCGGGCGAATGGCGGCGCGCTTACGGCCACCGGCGCGGCGGGCGTGCTCGACATACTGGGCGAGCGCGTCGCGCAATTCCTCGGCGTTCTCACCGGAGAGATCGATCTGGTAGCTCACGCCGTCCAAACCGAACTCAACGGTCTCTTCCGCTTCCGTGCCATCAAGATCGTCGACGAGAGAGACGAGCACCTTCTGTGCCATCGGTGTTTCCTCCTGCTTGGGGCTTGCTCGAATGATCGGGACGGGGCATGCCCCGGGACAGAAGCCATTGTCTACGACATTAATACCCTCTGCCCCAGGATAACGCAAATCTCGATTGGGGATAGTTGCCGGAACGGATCTGTCACTCCGCCGGGTTATTCAGGCCGAACCTGGGGGAAGAGGATCGTCTCACGGATACCCAGCCCGGTCAGCGCCATCAGCAACCGGTCGATACCCATTCCGACACCGCCGCTCGGCGGCATTCCGTACTCCAGGGCGCGGAGGAAATCCTCATCCAGGCTCATGGCTTCACTATCACCGGCGGCCGCCAGCATGGACTGCTGGACAAGACGCTGCCGTTCCACCACCGGATCCACCAACTCCGAGTACCCGGTGCCCAGTTCGAATCCGCGTATGTAGAGGTCCCACTTCTCCGCAACACCGGGCTGTGACCTGTGCTGCCTGGTCAGCGGCGAGGTTTCGACCGGGAAATCCCGGACAAATGTCGGCTCGTGCAGATGATCGCCGACGAGGTGTTCCCACAGTTCCTCGACCAGTTTGCCGTGGCCCAACTTCGGGTCGACCTCGATGCCGCGCGCTTGCGCGAATGCGTGCAACTTGCCACTCGGGGTCTCGGGAGTGACCTCTTCACCGAGTGCACCGGACAACGAGTCATACATTCGCAACGTCGTCCACTCGCCCGAAAGGTCGTACTCACTGCCATCGGCCAGAGTAACGACCTGAGAACCCAGAACCGACTCGGCGGCTTCCTGGATCAACTCACGGGTCATCACCGCATTGGAGTCATAGGTCGCATACGCTTCGTAGTACTCCAGCATCGCGAACTCGGGCGAGTGGGAAGAGTCGCTTCCCTCGTTCCGGAAGTTTCGATTTATCTCGAAGACCTTCTCGATCCCGCCGACCACACAGCGCTTGAGGAACAACTCGGGCGCGATCCGCAGGAACAACTCCTGGTCGAACGCGTTGGAATGAGTGACGAAAGGCCTGGCAGCGGCCCCGCCGTGCATGTTCTGCAACATCGGGGTCTCGACCTCGAGGAACCCGCGGCGATGGAAGGATTCACGCAGTGAACGGACCACTCCGGCGCGGGTGCGGACCACATCGCGGGCCTGCGGCCGCATGATGAGGTCGACATAACGCTGACGGATGCGGGTTTCCTCCGAAAGGTCCTTGTGCGCTACCGGCAGCGGCCGCAGCGACTTCGAAGTGATCCGCCAGGCGTCGGCCATCACGGAGAGTTCGCCGCGCTTGGAAGTGATGACCTCACCATGCACGAATACGTGGTCACCGAGGTCGACATCGGATTTCCACGCGTTCAACGCGTCTTCGCCGACCTTGGCCAGGCTCAGCATCGCCTGGAGCTGGGTGCCGTCACCTTCCTGAAGGGTGGCGAAACACAGTTTGCCCGTATTGCGCATAAACATCACCCGGCCGGTCACCCCGACGATCTCACCGGTGGCGACGTCGACGGGAAGATCGGAATGCGCGGCGCGCACCTGCGCCAGTGAGTGCGTTCGGGGGACCTCGACCGGGTAAGGATCGATACCCTCCGCGATTATCCGGTCGCGCTTGTCCCGGCGCACCCGCATCTGTTCGGGCAGGTCGTCTTCGGGCGCGTGTTCGGACACGGGGATTTCGGTCATGGGTATAGCGTACGAACACGTCACTCGGCTACGCCAACCGGATTACCTCTATGCGGCCACAGGCTGCCGCGAATTGGTGTAATACCGGTCGCATGGGCAACGAGTCGACCCCTATATCCGACGAACTACGGGCCAAGCGGGCCACCTCCTTTGGTGGAGCTGCCGCCGCCTACGCCGAGCACCGGCCCGATTACCCGGTTTCCGCCGTGCGCTGGGGACTGTCCGGTGCGGTGAAAGCGCCGGTAAACGTACTGGACCTCGCCGCGGGCACCGGAAAACTGACCACGACGCTGGTTGAACTGGGGTTGACGGTCACCGCGGTCGAACCCGATGAACAGATGCTGGCGGAACTCCGCCGCCGTCTTCCGGCGATAACCGCTCTTGATGGGCATGCCGAGCGGATTCCGCTCGGAGCGGCCTCAGTGGACGCGGTTTTCGTCGGCCAGGCCTTTCACTGGTTCGATACCGGGCCGGCACTCGACGAGATCTCGCGAGTACTGCGACCTGGCGGTGTTCTGGTTCCGCTTTGGAACTACGACGATCTGTCAGTGCCCTGGGTGTCCGAATTCGGCGAGCTGCTCGGTACGCCGACTGGCCGGACATGGGCGGCGGCCGCCGCAGGATTACCCGATCACCCCGACTTCGCCCCCTCCGAACAGGAAACTTTTCGCCATAAGCAGCGTCGCACCGCGGAAAGTCTCGTGCGGACGCTCGGCACTCATTCACATGTGCTGGCCGCGCCGAGTGAGAAAAGGGCGGCGATACTCCGAACGGCGCAAGAGTTCCTGGCGAGCAGGCCCGAAACGGCGTCCGGCGAATTCGACCGGCCGATAATCGTCACCGCGTTCCGCGCCAGGAGGCGATGACCATGGTGGACAAGAATTGGACAAAGATCTTCACGGACGGATTCCGCGGACCGGCCTCCCCAGGTCACCATCGGATCTGGGCGGAGGTCTATGGCGACGAATACCCGGCGGCCTTGGACACCCACAGCTACATCACGGTGAGCGAACTCGACCGAATGGCCGAAGATTGCCGGCTTTCAGCGGGTGACCGGCTGGCCGATATCGGCTGTGGCCGAGGTGGACCCGGCATTTGGCTGGCCGCTCAGTGTGACGCCGAGCTCATCGGAATCGACATCGCCGAGACGGCACTCGAAGCCGCCCGCGAGAAGGCCCGGACTTTCGGACTGGCCGATCGGGCCACATTCCGGCTCGGCTCGTTCACGGATACGAATAGTGCAACTGGCAGCCTGCAAGCCGTTATGAGTATCGACGCACTGCTGTTCGCACCTGACAAAGCCGAAGCGCTGGCCGAACTGGCCAGGATCACCGCTCCCGGCGGACGGCTGCTGCTGACCACCTGGGATTACCACACCCAGCCGTACGGACGTCCGCCCCAGTTGTCGGATCATCGGCCGGTCATCGAAGCAGCGGGCTTCTCAGTACTTACTTATGCCGAAACCGACCAGTGGCGTGAACGCCAATACCGCACCAATGTCCTCATGATCGAGTCCGTCGAGGAACTCGCCGCCGAGGACGGCCGAGATCCCGCCGAACTGCTCGCCGGACTCAAGGAGATGCAGGCCACCAACGACTGCATGAGCCGCCGCGTCTACGCGGTCGCCGAGCGCCGAAAAGACTCGTGAGTGTTGCGGCCGGTTCTATTGAGAGGAAAGCCGACCATGGCGTACCCCAGGGCAGCTGGGTGAGGGCCTCCCTCACCCAAGGCCGGGCCACGCGCGTGGTGCGGGCGAGCCTGCCGAGAGAGGTCGTGAGTGGTACGGCCGGTTAGAACCGGCCATACCCC
>NZ_JBHWEB010000024.1:0-109705 GCF_042734395.1 Amycolatopsis sp. NPDC059657
TGGCACCCACTCCCCCCGGCCCCGTGCTCTGTTCGCCTCCCCCCGCGGCTGCGGGGGGGTGGGGGGGGGGGGGGGCGCACCACCCCCCCCCCCCCCCCCACGACTCAGAGCTTGGTCACGGCGACCAGCTCGTTGTCCGCGGGCCGGGCGTCGTCGTGGTTGTCCTCCAGGGTGGCCACCACCTTGAACGTCACCTTGCCCGCCGCCGCGTCGGCCCCGGTGTAGGTGTACGCGAACGGGAAGTCGACCTTCCCCGGCGCCGCCACCGCTTGGGTGAGCGAACCGACCTCGTTGAAGTAGCCCTCCGGTGTCTGCCTAAGCAGCCTCACCTTCACCGTCTCGCCGTAGCGGGCGTTGACGACCGAGACCTTGAGCGACTTCGTCTGGTCGACGCGGGCGGTCGCGGGCGCGGAGAAGCCGGTCAGGCTCACATCATGTGTCTCGACCTTCAAAGAAGTGCTGCCGGTCCCCGTGCGGCCGTCGTTGGTCGACCCCGTCACCTCGACCTGGTACGTACCGTCCACCGTGTACTTGTGTCGGATCGGCGTGCCGGTGATCGGTGCGGAGGTCCCGTCGCCGAAGCGGATTTCACCGCTGACGAGCTTGCGGCCGAGCTGGTCGCCCGAGGTCGGATTGAACTCGACATCGGTGTAGACGGACGGGCGGTCCGGGTAGGGATTCACCCTGGGCTGCAACGCGGGCGCGGTCGCGATGCGCAGGTCGAACCACGCCGCGCGCTCGGCGGAGTCGGCCACCCTGATGTAGTAGGTCTGCCCGGCGACGGCGGTGAACACCGACTCCAGATAGTTCCCCGCCGGCACACAGTCCAGTTCGACACCGCCGGAGTGCACGCTGATCGCGGGCGCCTTGCCGTAGAGCTTGTCCAAGCTCACCGATCTCGTGCGCTCAGGTGTGTAGCGGTACCAAACCGACTGGACCGCCTCTGGATCGCAGCTCGCCGTCGGCTCGCTGGGCTCGGCCGACGCACGCGCCAGGTCGCCCGTGTACTCCGCGGGCAGCCCGGCCACCGTCGCGGCCGCGACGGCGTCGTTGGGTTCCGGCGGAACGGCCATGAAATCGAAGTCGACCTTGCCGGAGCCGCCGAGGATTTCGAACAGCAGCACGTGGTACGTCGTGCCCGCGGTGACGTGGAACGTGGCCGACGGTATGCCGTTGAGCGGATTCTGGCAGGCACCCGGCACCTGGGTCAGGTCACCCCGCGCACCGGTGTACACCGCGATGAACGGGCCGAACCGGCCGCCGCCGCGCGAGGTGCGGACAATACCGTCCGCCGGCGCGGTATAGCGGTACCACACGCTCCCCGTGATCTGACCGCTGCACGAGGTCGGGTCATCGGCGGCAGCGGTGGTCCCCGTCGTGGCCGCGGTCGTGCGGAACGGCAGCGCGGCGATGGTGGTGGCGGTGTCGAAATCATCGTTGGACGGTGGATCGGCGTGTGCGAAACCGGGCAGCAGGACAGAAACCGCGGCGGCGATGAAGCCGATGACCGCCGTTCTGGTGGACAGCATCATTTCGTTCCCCCTCGGAAAGTCAGTCCATGACCAAGCTGGCGGCACGCGGTTTCACGGTCGTCGCGATGGCGATCACCTCGTTGTCGGCCGGCAGTGCGTCCCGGACCGGGTAGGGCAGCTCGGCCTCCGCGCGGAACGTGGCCTTGCCCTTGAGCGCGTCCTCGTTCGTGAACGTATAAGAGAACGGGAACTGCACCTTGCGGTCCGGGCGGGCGGGCACGGCCAGTGTCAGCCTGCCGACCTCCTTCCACCACGTCCCGTCGTGCTTGGTCACGACCACGGTCACCGTCTCGCCGTAGCGCGCGTTCGCGACGGACACCGTGATCGGCTTGCTCTGGCCTGCTCGGGCGGCCGACGGCGTGTCGAACCGGGTGATGCCGACGTCGTGCGTGTTCACGGTGACCTGGTTGGTCATGGTCGCGGTGCGGCCGTCGGGCGAGGTGGCGCGCATGGTGACCGGGTAGACGCCGTCGGCCGCGTAGTGGTGCTTGACCGCCTCGGTGCTCGCGGGCGCCTTGGTGCCGTCGCCGAAGTCCCACTCGGCGGTCAGCGGGTTGTCGATCTCGGCCCAGGATCTCGCCTCGAACCGGATCTCGTCGAACACGGTCGCGTCCGACGGCGATCGGTCGATCTGCGCTTGGAGCGGGGGCGCCTCGGCCAGGTCCAGCTTGACGGGCTTGCCGTGGTCGCCGGTGACGCGGAGGTAGTAGGTCGTGCCGGGATTCGCGCGGAACACCGCGCGGTCTCCGTACGAGTACGACTTGCAGGCGACCTGCCGCAGTTCGGGCAGGCTGTTCCCGGTGTAGACGGTGACGGCCGTGTCGTACGACTCGGTCCGCGCGGTGACCGAGTGCGCGGGTCCCGCGGTGGTGTAGGCGTACCAGACCGACGGCTGCGCCTCGTTGTAGACGCAGGTCGAATCCGGCTCGTCGGCCTCGAACGAGGCTGTCGAAAGATCCGGCGTCTTCGTGGCAGGCAGGCCGGAAACGGGCTCGGCCTTCGCGAAGGCGTCGTTGGCGGCGGGCGCGATGGTGTCCACGGCGAACTTCAGCGCGCCGCCTGCGACGTCGTAGCCGGAGACCATGAAGTGATACGTCGTTCCCGCGGTCGCCGGGAAGGTGATCTGGGCGTTTTCCCCGCTGTCGCAGGCGTTGGTGACGCCCCTCAGCTCATGGCGCAATCCGACGTGCGCCGCCAGCACCGTCGCATGGTCGCTGCCCGCTGTCGTGGCGCGGAGCAGACCGTTCTCAGTCGCGGTGTAGTCGAACCACACGCTGCCTTGCGCGTGGTAGCCCTGGCACCAGAACGGGTCGTCGCTGCCCTCGGTGGCCTCACCGGTGTCCTGCTGGGCGCTGAACGGCAGCGCGGTGATCGCCGTCGAGTTGTCGAAGTCGTCGTTGGACGGCGGCGCCGCCTGCGCGACGCCCGTGGTCATGACCGCCAGTAAGGCGCTGATCGAGGTGAGCGCGGCGATCCGGCCGCGCGAACGTAAAGACAGCAGCACTGTTGTCCCCCCATGGACCTTCTGCCCCCAACCTCGCTGCGGAGGCCACTGACCACAGCATCGCCGCATTCCGGCCGAACGTAACCGATCCGGCGCGAATTGGGCCGCGTGGCGTAGCGGTTTCGGCCGCTATCACAAGTCCCGCCCAGATTCCGCCCAGGCCGTGATCGTGGAAAAGCGCCCATCCGCGACTCGGCGCCCGGTTAACATTCGGGCGTCAGCAAGGAAGATCAAAAGGGAGAACCACCTATGAGGCGCACGGCCGCAGGCATCACCACGCTCGCACTGCTCGCCGCGACCGCCGGGACGGCGACCGCGGCCGGCTACCCCACGTCGGACTTCAACGGCGACACCGCCAGCTCGAAGGGCGGGTTCGTCGACGGCACGTTCACCTGGTACGAGCGCTCGGTCGGGGTCAGCGGGGTGGTGTTCGACCGCGAACCGGCAGGCAGCACCACGGTGATCTTCAAGTTCTACTCGGGTAGCCGGTTGCAGGACATCCAGACGCGTACCGCGTCGAACGGGCCGAGGAAGTTCGGCTGGGCCGAGCCGGGCCCGGCAGGCGGGATCAGCGCCGTGGAGATCTACCTGGCCTACGACGGCAACGAGACCTTCGTGGCCAAGGTTCCCCGCAAGGTCTGGTGAGCTAACGCCCGAGCGCGTATCTGACCGCGTCGGCGCGCGAGTGGAAACCGGCTTTCGCGAAGAGGTTGTTGATGTGCGTCTTGACGGTCGCCTCGCTGATCACCAGACGCGAGGCGATCTCCGGGTTGCGCAGGCCTTCGCCGATCAGGCCGAGGATCTCGCGTTCCCGCGCGGTCAGCGTGAACGTCTCCTCGACGCGGGCGGGACGGCTCGCGAGCGACAGCAAGCGGCGTTGGACTTCCGGAGCGAGCACCGACTGGCCCGAAGCGGCGCTGCGCACGGCCTGCTCGATCTTGGCGCGGTCGGCTTCCTTGGTCAGGTAGCCGCTCGCTCCCGCGTGCAGCGCGGCGAGGATCGAATCGTCGTCGTCGAAGGTGGTCAGCACGACGACCTGGGTGTCCGGGCTGGCCGCGCGGATGTGGCCGGTGGCCTCGGCGCCGCCCATGACCGGCATGTGCAGGTCCATCAGGACCACGTCGGGGTGATGCTCGGCGACCGCGGCGACGGCTTCCTTGCCGTTGGTGGCCGTGGCGACCACGTGGATGCCGTCGGCGAGGTCGAGCATCACCGCGAGCGCCTCGCGGACGGAGGCCTGGTCGTCGACGACGAGCAGCGCGATCGTCATCGGGGCACCTCCAGTTCGACCTTCCAGCCGTCCACAGAGGACGGTCCGGCTCGCAGTGTGCCACCGAGCAGCGCGACGCGCTCGCGCATGCCGGGCAGGCCCATCCCGCCGCCCGCGGTGAGAGCGGGGTCCGCAGGCTTGCGCGCCGGGCCGTTTTCGATGGTGAGCGAGACGGTTTCGCCCGTGAAACCCAGTTTCATCGAGCGGTCGGCGCCGGGCGCGTGCTTGGCCGCGTTGGTCAGCGCCTCCTGCGCGGCGCGGATCACCGCGTGCGCGATCTCGCTCGGCACCGGCGACGGCGTGCCGTCGATCTCGAAGGTGACGGACTCCCCCGTCGCCATCAGCTCCAGTGTCCGTTCCAGCGGCAGGGTGTCCTCGCGCAGCGCGTGGATCGCGTGCCGGGTTTCGGTGATGCTGTCGACCGCGAGTGCCCTGGCGCGGCGCACGGCTTGCGTGGCCTCGTCGCCGCGTCCCTTGCCGTACAAGGCATCCGCCATGTCGAGCTGCATCGCGATGCCGGAGAGCGAATGCCCGAGCACGTCGTGGATCTCCCGCGCGATCCGCCCGCGTTCCAGCAGCGCGGCCTCGCGGGATTCGGACACGGCCGCGCGCTCGGCGCTGAGCAGCGCGTCACGCCGTTCGCGGCGGGCGATTCCCATGTAGACCGGCGCGGCGACGGCGAAACCGAGCCACCACGGCAATTCCGAGCCGAGCGGATGGAGCCCCTCGACCACGAGCACGGCGCCGACCGCGGTGAGCGCGCCGATGACCGTGACACCGATCGCCACGCGCGGGCGCAACCGTCTACCGGCGATGCCGCTGGCGACGAACGCGAACGCGGGCGCCAGCGTCGACTGCGCGACCGCGAGCAGCACCGCCGAGAGCACCACGTACGACAGCACGATCGGCAGTGTCGCGCGCTGCGGCCACGGGAAGAGCGCGCCAATGGTCATGGCCGAGACAACGACCAGCAACGCGATCGCGAGTGGCGGGACGAGCAGCGGGCGCGTGGTGAACTGCACCGCCGTGACCAGCACCAGCGTGCCCATGATGAACGGGCGCAGCAGCTCGTCGGTGAACCGGGGCCTGCGCGTCCCCGGTTCCCTCGCGTCGTCCGACATCATCGCTCAGCGTAGCCAGCCACGGCCGCCCACGCGCCGTTGAAGGTCATCCAGGAGCTGGGAGCGCTCGTGCGGCCTGCCGTCCTTGCCGGTCTTCCACACGACCTGCTTGCCCGAGCGCAGGGCCTTCGCCAGCACGACCAGACCTTCGGCGAGCAGCCCGAAGCCCAGTGACACGAACATCGCGTTGTTCGAATCCGTCCCCTTGTCGAGTGCGGCGAGCAACGCGCCCGCGCCGAGCTTGACGCCGATGTTGGCCACCCACAGCAGCACGGTCACCCAGGTGTAGCGCATGAAGACGATGTCGTCCTGGTGATACAGCCGGATGGTCAGCCCGCGCAGCGCGCCGAGTGCCACGCCGATCGCGGTGGTCACGACCAGGAACGTCAGCGCGATACCCGACCGGGTGGCCGAGCCGAGGTCCGACAGCCCGACGACCACCAGGATCGCGGGCAGCACCAGCATCCGCTTGGCCTCCGCCGGCTGCCCTGTCATCCGCCTGACCAGCACGTACCCGATGACCGCGATGATCAGCACGATCTGCGTGACGCCACTCATGTGTTCCCCTCCGAGGGCTTTCGATGTACCCCGAAGTTAGGTCCGGACCACCCCCGCGGTCTTGAGGCGCACGCCGTATCCGCGGGTGGAGATTTCCTCCACCCGGACGCATGGTCTAGACAACCCCGGCGGGTGCCTCTACATTTCCTGGAATGCGCCTGGGATCGGTTTTCGGTCGTGCGACGGTCACCGCTTTCGCTTGTGTGGCGGCGTTTTCGCTGCCCATCCCCGCGACGGCGAGCCCGGCCTGCGAGTGCTCGACCCCGTCGATCGACCGGCTGCAGCAGTGGCTCGCCAGCGGCGAGGGAACCACCGTCCCGGCCACCGGGAGCCTGCTCGTCCGCGACCACGACCGGTACGCCGCCAAGGTGACCTTCCTCAACGCCGAGTGGCACGTGGTCGTCGTCTGGCTCGGCAACCAGTTCGAGGCGCAGGCGGATCTGTCCCAGTCCTCGGGCTTCTGGATGACCTACAGCGCGACCGACGACCTCTACGTGCAGCTGCGGCCCGCCTCGCACTGGAGCGGCGGCGACAAGTGGCTCACCCTCGTCCCGTCGACCGGCGGGAAGCGCGTGACCAGGTTCTTCAGCTTCTCCCCCGGCAAGTGGACGTGGCTGCCCGAATTGGGCAAGCCGTCGCACACCTTCGCCTCGGCGCTGAGCGAGGCACGGGGCTTCGTCTTCGTCGGCAAGACCCCGAACCGGCTCGACTTCCGGGGTCTGCGTGTCGACGGCCACCGGCCACCGTGCCTCTGAGCGTCCGTCAGCGGAACCCCCGCAGCCGCAGGCTGTTGCTGACCACGAACACCGAGCTGAACGCCATCGCCGCGCCCGCGATCATCGGGTTGAGCAGGCCAGCGGCCGCCAGCGGCAGCGCCGCGATGTTGTAGGCGAAGGCCCAGAACAGGTTGCCCTTGATCGTGCGCAGCGTCCGCCGCGACAACCGGATCGCGTCCGCCGCCGCGCGCAGGTCACCACTCACCAGCGTGAGGTCGCTGGCCTCGATCGCGACGTCGGTGCCCGTGCCCATCGCGAGGCCGAGGTCGGCCTGCGCCAGTGCGGCCGCGTCGTTGACGCCGTCGCCGACCATGGCGACGACCTTGCCTTCGGCCTGCAGCCGGGTGACCACGTCGACCTTGTCCTTGGGCAGCACCTCGGCGATCACCTGGTCGATGCCGACCTCGGCGGCGACGGCACGGGCCGCGGCCTCGTTGTCGCCGGTGAGCAGCACCGGGGTGAGCCCGAGCTCGCGCAGCCGCTTGACGGCGTCCGCGGACGTCGGCTTCACGGTGTCCGCGACGACCAGCACCGCGCGAGCCTGCCCGTCCCAGCCGACGACCACCGCGGTCCGGCCGAGTTTCTCCTCGGCCGCCTTCGCCTCGGCGAGTGCCTCCGGCAGCCGGTGACTCCACTGCTCCAGCAGTGAGGCACGGCCGACGAGCACCGCCTTTCCTGCCACGATCCCTTGCACGCCAAGGCCTTCGAGGTTGGTGAACTCCTCGGCCTTCGGGAGATCGTCGCCCGCCGCACGGGCGATCGCGCGGGCGATCGGGTGTTCCGAAGCGGTCTCCAGCGCACCAGCCAGCCGGAGCGCCTCATCGGCGTCGGCACCCTCGGCGACGTGGACCTCGACGAGCGCCATCTGGCCGGTGGTGACCGTGCCGGTCTTGTCCAGCACGACCGTGTCGACGCGACGGGTGGACTCCAGCACCTCCGGGCCCTTGATCAGGATGCCGAGCTGCGCGCCGCGCCCGGTCCCCACGAGCAGCGCGGTCGGCGTCGCGAGCCCGAGCGCGCACGGGCAGGCGATGATCAGGACGGCGACGGCCGCGGTGAAGGCGGCCGAGGCCGGCGCGCCCGCGCCGAGCCAGAACATCAGCGTACCGGTGGCGAGCGCGATGACGATCGGCACGAACACCGCCGAGATCCGGTCCGCGAGCCGCTGGACCTGGGCTTTCCCGGTCTGGGCGTCCTCGACCAGCTTGGCCATCACGGCGAGCTGGGTGTCGGCGCCGATCCGGGTCGCGCGGACGATCAGCCTGCCGCCCGCGTTCACCGTCGCGCCCGCCACCGCGTCGCCGGGGCCGACCTCGACCGGCACGCTCTCGCCGGTCAGCATGCTCGCGTCCACCGCGGAGCTTCCTTCGGCGACGACGCCGTCGGTCGCGATCTTCTCGCCAGGCCGCACCACGAACAGGTCGCCGACGACGAGCTGGTCGGTCGGGACGCGGTGCTCGCGCCCGTCGCGGAGCACGGCGACGTCCTTCGCGCCGAGTTCGAGCAGCGCGCGCAACGCGGCGCCTGCCCGTCGCTTCGACCGGGCCTCGAAGTACCGCCCGGCGAGGATGAACGTGGTGACGCCGGCGGCCACCTCCAGGTAGATGTTGCCGTCGCCGGACATCCGCTGGACGGTCAGCTCGAACGGATGCGTCATCCCCGGCACGCCCGCGCTCCCGAAGAGCAGCGCGTACAGCGACCACAGGAACGCGGCCAGCGTGCCCATCGAGATCAGCGTGTCCATGGTGGCGGCGCCGTGCCGCAGGTTCGTCCAAGCCGCTTGGTGGAACGACCATGCCGCCCACACGAGCACGGGCGCGGCGAGTGTCAGCGAGATCCACTGCCAGTAGGTGAACTGGAACGCGGGCACCATCGCCAGCACGATCACCGGCACCGACAGCACCGCCGACCCGATCAGCCGCTGCCGCAGCGGCGCGGTCTCGTCTTCCTCGTGCCGGGGCTCTTCTTCCTTGGCAGGCAACGCGGCCGAGTAACCGGCGGCCTCGACCTGCTCGATCAGCTGCCGCGGCTCGATTCCGTTGCCGTAGAAGACTTTCGCCTTCTCGGTCGCGTAGTTGACGGTGGCGGTGACACCGTCGAGCTTGTTCAGCTTCTTCTCGATGCGCATCGCGCAGGAGGCACAGGTCATCCCGGTGATCGAGAGTTCGATCTCGGCGGTCGCCGCCGCCTGGTCCAGGTTCGCGGTCATGCGGTCACCCCTTCCGTGGCCACGGTGAAGTCGGCCGTCCGCACCTTGCCCTCGTGCTGGAAGTCCAGGAAAAGCCGGTACGTGCCCGCGGACGGCACCTCGGCGTAGAACGTGACCGACGGCCCTGCCGCGGTCTTGCCGTCGCCCGGCATGCCGTCCGGGTGCACGTGGAGATAGGCGAGATCGCCGCCGCGCAGCGCGACAAGGTGCCCGTAGGCGCCCAAATACGGCTGCAGATCGGTGACGGGACCGCCGTTCTTGGCCACGGTCAGCGTGACCTTCGACGACTTGCCCGGCACGAGATCCCCGGCGAGCCGAACCTGGTAACCATCCACATCGGACACTCGCTCCGGCGGAGAGGTCGACGGCTGGAAGTCGCCGGGCGCGGCGAGGTCGACGCCGAGCGTCGTGGCCTTGCCGCCGGTCGGCGCGAAGTCGGCGAACGCGCGGTAGCTGCCCGCCTTCGGCAAGGTCAGCGGAACGGTCCAGGTGCCATCTGCGGCGAGCGCCGGGTGCACGTGCTGGAAGCCCGAACCATCACGGCGCACCACGATGAGGTGCATCCGCTTTTCATGCTTGACGTCGTACGCGGTGACCGCTTGTCCGCCGGGACCGGTCACGCGGAACGAAAAAGTAGTGGTCACTCCTGGCGTCAGTGTCGTGTCGGCGGGCGTGAGGGTGTAGCCGCCGATCGACGACGCCAGCCCGCCGGGCAGATCGTCACTGGGCGCTTCCGCGCCATGGGCGTCCCCGTGCCCGGCTTCCTCGGTGTGCTGCGCCCCGGCTTCGCCTTCGAAGGGACCGACGGCGGAACCCGCCGCCCACGCGCCCCCGGCGATCAACGCGAGTGCCACCCCGTACACGGAGAGCTTCACCGCTGTCTGCATTCCATGTCCTCTCGACGTCTCCAAGGTATACCCATAGGGGGTACCCGTGTCAACGCGGGCTGTACCCCCGTACGGTATGACCCGATGTATCCATAGTGGACGGCGAATGGGTTTTCCCGCCGGTGTGATGGCATGATCGCCGCGTGCGCGTACTGCTGGTCGAAGACGACGAACCGATCGCCGAGTCGTTGCGGCGCGGGCTCAGCCGCTATGGCTTCGAGGTCGAATGGGTCAAGACGGGTGCCGAGGCGCTCACCGCCGAGCCTGCCGCGCTGGTGCTGCTCGACCTCGGGCTGCCGGACACCGATGGACTGGACATCTGCCGTCAGCTCAGGGCACGCGGCGACGACGTGCCGATCATCGTGATCAGCGCGCGCTCCGACGAGGTGGACCGCGTGGTCGGCCTGGAGATCGGCGCGGACGACTACGTCTCGAAGCCGTTCGGGGTCAGGGAGGTCGTCGCCAGGATGCGCGCGGTGCTGCGCCGGAGCCAGACGGCCACGGCGCCGGAGCAGGCCGCCGCCCCCAAGCCGGACAGCTACGCGGGCGGGCGGCTGCTCATCGACCGGCGCGGCCGCCGGGTCCATCTGGACGGCGAGGAGCTCCAGCTGCCGCCGAAGGAGTTCGACCTGCTGGCGTTCCTGACCGAGGAGCCCGGCGCGGCGCTGACCAGGGAACAGATCATGGAAGCGGTCTGGGACAGCAACTGGTTCGGCCCGACGAAGACACTCGACGTCCACATCGGGGCGCTGCGGCGCAAGCTCGGTGACGCGGTGACCTTGGAGACGGTCCGCGGTGTCGGCTTCCGGCTGGTCACGTCCTGATGAACCGCAGACTGGTCGTCAGCTACGTACTGCTGGTCGCGGTCGCGATCGCCGCGTTCACCGTGCCGGTCGCGTTCGTGCTCACCGGGCAGCTGCGCGGCGACACCGAGACCTCCGTGCGCCGAGAGGCTGAAACCGCCGCGTTGCTGCTCGCGGCCCCGGACGCGCCGTCACGACAGGCACTCGCGCGGCTGGCCGTCGTCTACGACCACGAGACACCGGGCAGGCTCGACGTCCTGCTCGCCGGCCGGATCGCGGCCTCGCCGATGCCCATGCCGTTCGCCCCCGACGATCCGGCCTTCACCGAGGCATTGGCGGGCCGCGCGAGCACGAGCTGGGGCGAGGCTCCGGCACTGGGCGAGACCGGACTCGTGCTCGCGGTGCCCGCCCGTGACGCGACCGGCGCCGTCGTCGGGGCCGTCCGGGTGAGCTACCCGTCGGCGCCGCTGAACGAACGCCAGCTCCAGATCTGGGGCTTCCGCGCGATACTCGCCGTGGCCGTGCTGATCGCCGCAGCGATACTGGGCGCACTGCTGGCCAGACGGCTGACCAGGCCTTTCCGCGAGCTCAACCGGATGGCGCGGCAGCTGCGGGACGGCGATCTCAGCGCCAGGGCCCAGGAATCGGGGCCGACCGAGACACGCACACTGGCCAGGACGCTGAACAACGCGGCGGAGACGATCGACACGCTGGTCCAGTCGCAGCGCGCGTTCATCGCGGACGCCTCACATCAGCTGCGCACCCCGCTCACCGCGTTGCGGCTCTCGCTGGACAACATCGCGGACGGTGCCTCGGATCCGATCCTGCGCGAAGACATCGACCTGGCCACCGCCGAGGTCGTCCGGATGAGCAGGCTCGTCAACGGGCTGCTCACCCTCGCGCGGGCCGAGGCCGCCGTGAGCACGCCGGAGCGCGTCCGGATCGCGGCCGTGGTCGACGACCGGTTCGAGGTGTGGCGGGCCGTCGCCGCCGACCGCGGAGTCCGGTTGCTGGCCGAGCACGCGGACGCGGGCCAGGAGGTGCTCACCAGTCCAGGGCACCTCGAGCAGGTGCTGGACAACGTGCTGTCCAACGCGCTCGAGGTCTCCCCCGACGGCGGCTCGGTCACCGTCCGCACCGGCAGGCTGGACGACCACGTCCTGCTCGAGGTGACCGACGAGGGCCCCGGACTGCCCGATGCCGACCGCCAGCGCGCGTTCGACCGGTTCTGGCGCGGCTCGGGCGCCACCGGGCAGTCGGGTTCCGGACTCGGCCTGGCGATCGTCAAGCAGCTGGTCACCGAGGACGGCGGCCTCGTCGGCCTGATCGGGAACGCGGGCGGCGGCCTGTGCGTCCGGATCAGCCTCCGCCCCGCTCGCTAGGCCTTCCCCGGCATGGCGGAGGAATGGTGGTTGACGATCAGCCACTTCCCGTCCCTCAGCTCGTAAACGAAGGTGTAGCGGGCCCTGACTTCCTGCGTTTTCCCGTCCGTGGCGAGCGCGAACCGGTAGACGCCGGTGTTGACCGCGGTGTCCTCGTCCAGCACATTGACCACCTCGTTCTCGATGGTGCCGGACGGCTTGTTCTCCAGGAAATGCTTGAAATAGTCGACGATGTCGGCTCTGTTCGTCCGCACCTTGTCGGACACGGTCGGCAGCAGCACCGCGTCCGGCGCGTAGAGGTCGGCGACCTTGTCGGCGTCGCCGGTCGCCAGCGCGGCGTTCCAGTTGCTGAACAGCGTCGAGACATCGAGCTTGGCCGGCGTGGTGGAACAGCCGGTCACCAACGCGAGCGCGGCGACGGTGCCGAGGACGCCGGTCACGGTGAAAGTCTTGCTACGCATCGTTTTCCGCCTGCCTGATCGGGTTTCATCTGATGCGTCAACTATGTCTTCCGGCGGGGAAGGACCGGCCCAGCAAAGGTCCAGCGGAACTCCAAGATCTCGCCAAGATTCGGCCGCCCGCGCGCACCGGGCTTCCGCGTGAACGCCACTTTCGCAACGGTGAACGTTGTGGAAGTGGCGTTCACGTCGCGCGAGCCGCCCCGATCGGGTTGCGCACGGTTTTGTCGGTGCTCGCGGGTAGCGTCTCCGGCGTGGAAGCTCGAGAGCGCATACAGGAACTCGCCGACCGGATCGTCGTGCTGCGCGACACCTACTACCGGGGTTCGCCGACCGTGGCGGACGCCGAGTACGACGCGATCGAAGACGAGTTACGCGGGCTGATCGCGGCGAACCCGGAGCTGGCGCCCGACCCTAACCCGCTGGAGCAGGTCGGCGCGCCCGCCGTGCTGCACGCGCCGATCCGGCACTCGCGGCCGATGCTGTCGCTGGAGAAGGCGACCCAGCCGGAGCAGGTCGCGGCCTTCTTCGACCGGTTCCCCGGCCAGCCGGTGGTGGTGATGCCGAAGCTCGACGGGCTGTCGCTGGCGCTCGTCTACGAGAACGGCAGGCTCGCGCGTGCGGTCACCCGCGGCGACGGCACCACGGGCGACGACGTGACGCCGCTGGTCAGGGCGCTGACCGATGGTGTGCCGGACAAGGTCGACGCGCCAGGGCGGGTCGAGGTGCGCGGCGAGGCGGTCATGCTGCGCTCCACCTTCGCCGCGTACAACGTCGCGCATCCGGACAAGCCGCTGATCAACCCGCGCAACGCGGCGGCGGGCACGCTGCGTGCCAAGGACGCGGCCACGGTGGCCGAGCGGCGGCTGCAGTTCTTCGCGTTCGACCTGCACACGGATCCGGACAGCGCGGAGACCGATCTGGACGGTGCACTGAGGACACTCGGGTTCGACGCGGCCGACATGCGCCACTGCGAGGACGCGGCGGCCGCGCAGGCCGTGATCACCACGATCGAGCAGCAGCGCAACGAGCTGGACTACGACCTCGACGGAGCCGTGCTGCGGCTGGCGAACCGTGACGCGTACGCCGCCGCCGGCACCCGGTCGAGCTCGCCGCGTGGCGCGCTGGCCTTCAAGTTCGCCGCCGAGGAGAAGACCACCATCCTGGCCGATGTGGTGTGGGACGTCGGCAAAACCGGCAAGATCGCCCCGGTCGCCTGGCTGGAGCCGGTGTTCGTCGGCGGCACCACCGTCACCCGCGCGACGCTGGCCAACCAGGAGGTCATCCGCGCGCGCGGCATCAAGATCGGCGACACGGTGCTGGTGCGCCGCGCCGGCGATGTGATCCCGTTCGTCGCGGGTGTGCTCGACGCGTCCAAGCGCACCGGCGAAGAAAAAGAGATCGTGCCGCCGAGCGTGTGCCCGTCCTGCGAGCAGCCGCTGACCGAGCAGGGCAACAGCCGGGAACTGTTCTGCACCAACGTCGCCTGCCCCGCGCAGACCGTCCGGCGGCTGATCCACTGGGCGTCGCGGGCGGCGGCGGACATCGACGCCATCGGCGGGGTCTGGATCGAGCGGCTGGCCGAGGCGGGCATCCTCGAGCACCCGTCGGACTTCTACACACTGACCAAGGAACGGCTGCTGGAGTTCGACCGCATCGGCGAGATCTCGGCCACGCGCATGGTCGAGTCCATCGATGCCAGCCGCCAGGTCGGCCTGCGCCGGGCCTTGATCGGCCTCGCGATCCCCATGGCCTCCGAAGGCACAGCGGCCCGTCTCTGCCGCGCGGGGTTCGGCTCGCTCGAAGACGTCGCCGACGCGGGTGTCGACGGGCTCGTGGCCGTCGAGGACATCGGCCCGAAGGTCGCCGCCTCGCTGATCGAGCACCTCACGCGCCTGCGCCCCGAACTGGAACGGCTGCGCGAGCGTGGCGTCTCGCTCGACGTGCGCGACGAGGACCTCCCGCCGGTCGTGGTGTCCGGCGCGCCGCTCGCGGACAAGACGGTGGTGATCACCGGCTCGATCAGCGACCCGCGCTCCGGCGAGAAGGTGGCCCGCCCGACCTTCCAGCGGCTGTGCGAGAAGGCGGGCGCGACCATCGCGTCCTCGGTTTCGGCGAGCACCGACCTGCTGATCACCGGCGCCGATGTCGGCGCCAGCAAGATCGCGAAGGCCGAGAAGCTCGAGGTCGAGGTCGTCGATCAGGGCGTGATCTGGCAGCAGCTGATCGAGGCGGGCGTCGTGTAGCCGCTCAGGACGCCCAGGGGCCGACGCCGCCGACCTTCTCGATCCGGATCCGGGTCAGCAGGCCCGGCGGCGCGTTCTCCGGCGGGAACTTCACCCCGGGGCTGGCCAGCGTCTTGGCGAGCTCGGCGAGCAGTTCAGGCGCTCCCCCTTCGACGACGCGGGCGGTGCCGGTGATCGCGAGGTACGGCCGCATCACCTCGCCCTTCTCGGGGGAAACGATGGTCACCGCCACCCGGCCGTCGCGGCGGACATTGCGGACCTTCTTGTGTTCGCTGAGGTGACCGACCACGAGTTCGTCGCCGTCCGGCGTCGATTGCAGTGCCACCCAGACCACAGTGACCTGCGGGCTGCCGTCGGGATTCAGCGTGACCAGTGTCGCGTCGGCTCCGGAGCCGATGAGCGCGGCAGCGGCGTCGTCAAGTTTCATATCGTGCTCTACCAGCCGGGCGCCGCATTCATTCCCGGCGGCGTCATCCAAACGCGACTAATTCGAATCCCGCATGGGGTCACCTCAGGCCACCCGTGTGCCGATGGGTCCGGTAAGCAGCTCCCGTTCGACGACCGGAGGCGGTCATGATCCCCACCCCAGAGCAGACGATGGTCCATTCGTACCTGTTCCTGCGCCGCGTCATCGGCGGCGTCGGCATGGCGCTGCCGCTCGTGCTCATCGTCGGGCAGTTACTGCTCACCGGCGAGCTGCTGACCTCGATCAGCGGCTACTACTACGGCGACCTGCGTGACATCTTCGTCGGCGGGATGTGCGCCGCGGGCGTGTTCCTGCTCTGCTACTACGGCAAGAGCCGCACCGAGAACTTCGCGGGCTACGTCGCGGGCGCCGGTGCGATCGGGCTCGCACTGTGCCCGACCAGGCCGGTGAACCCGACCGAGGTCCAGCAGGCGCTCGGCATCGCGCACGTGGTGTGCGCGGCCGTGTTCTTCCTGACGCTGGCGTACTTCTGCATCGGCCTGTTCCCCGAGCCCGTCGAGCCGGGCACGCGCCAGGAGGTACGCAACCGGGTCTACCGCACCTGCGGCTGGACCATTCTGGCGTGTTTGGTGCTGATCGTCCTTTCCGGACGGATCTTCGAGGAGGAGATCCGGGCGCTGCGGCCGATACTGTGGCTCGAGTCCGCTGCCACGTTCGCCTTCGGTGTCGCCTGGATGATCAAGGGTCACACGCTGCTGCGCGACAAGCAGGCACCGGCCGTCGAGGCGCTCACGGGTTGATCGCGAGCACCAGGAACCCCGCCAGCAGCACCAGATGCACGCCACCCTGCAGGCGGGTCGCACGGCCTGGCACCACGGTCAGCGCGCTCACCAGCACGGTCAGCGCGAACAGCACGATCTGGGTCGCGCCGAGGCCGAGCAGCAGCGGCCCGCTCAGCCACACCGACGCCAGCGCGATCGCCGGAATCGTCAGCCCGATGCTGGCGATCGCGGAGCCGTAGGCGAGGTTGAGGCTGGTCTGCATCCGGTCACGCTGCGCGGCGCGCACGGCGGCCAAGGTCTCGGGCAGCAGCACCAGCAGCGCGATCACGACACCGACGAACGACTGCGGGAACCCGGCCGCGCGGACCCCGGCCTCGATCGCGGGTGACTCGACCTTGGCCAGCCCGACCACCGCGACCAGCGCGACGACCAGCAACCCGAGGCTGGTCAGCGCGGCCCGGCCGGTCGGCGGCTCGGCGTGGTCCTCCGGCTTGACCGAGCCGTCGGTCTCCACCGGCAGGAAGAAGTCGCGGTGACGCACGGTCTGGGTCAGCACGAACAGGCCGTAGAGCAGCAGCGACGCGAGCGCGGCGAAGGTGAGCTGGGTGCCGCTGAACTCCGGGCCGGGCGTGCTGGAGGTGAAGGTCGGCAGCACCAGGCTGAGGGTGGCCAGCGTGGCCACGGTCGCCAGCGCGGCGCCGCTGCCCTCGGGATTGAAGTGCGTCTCTCCGTAGCGGCGGGCGCCGACCATCAGCGAGATGCCCGCGATGCCGTTCATCGTGATCATGACCGCGGCGAACACGGTGTCACGAGCCAGCGAGGCGGTCTCGGGGCCACCGGAGACCATCATGGTGACGATCAGCGCGACCTCGATCACCGTCACCGCGACCGCCAGCACCAGTGAGCCGAACGGCTCGCCGACGCGGTGCGCGACCACCTCGGCGTGGTGCACCGCGGACAGCACGGTGCCCGCCAGCGCGAGCGCCACCACGGCCACCGGCACCGGCCCGAGGTCACGGCCCCAGCTCAGCGCCAGCACGACGACGCTGAGCAGCGGAACCACCACGGTCCAGGACAGCAATGCGGATCTCCGGGAGGCGGCCATGACCCCACCCTCGCATACCGTGCGTCACCTCGCCGCTCCGTCAGGCGAACCTCACAGTTCCGGCAGTCCTTTGTGGACTCGGCCGAACGGCCCGCGCGAACGGGCCGTTCGGTCAATGCCGCCGCGCCGGTTGACCGATCCGCCGGGTGCCGCCCGGGGGCGATGCTGGTAGCAGGCCGCCGGAACGGGCGGACTGGGAGCAAGGGAGACCATCATGACGATCATCGCGACCGTGGGCGCCTACGCCGGGCTGGCACTGCTGGCACTGATGTCGCTGACCCCGCTGCTGCTCGACCTCGACCAGCGCTTCCCCGTCACCCGCCACGCCAAGATCGCCCGCCAGGCACCCCCGGTCGCCTCGCGGTTCGCCTCCGCTTAGCCTGTCTCCCGGGGGCAGATCCAGGGAGGCAGTGACCGTGGGGCAGCAGTATTCCGGCTGGCAGAACAACCAGAACCAGCCGCAGGGCTACCCACCGCCACGCCAGAACCCGCCGCCGCAGGGCCAGTATCCCCAGCAGCAGCAGCATCCCCACCTGGGGTACCAGCAGCCGCAGCAGCCAGGCTGGAATCCCGGCCCCAACGACTGGGTCAGCTCAGAAGCACCGGACCTCAAGTCGAACAAGAAGCTCTGGCTGTGGCTCGTGCCCGTGCTGGTGCTGGTCGTCGCCGCCGCGATCGTGGTGCCGATCATGCTCACCGCCGACCCCGCCCCACAGAGCGGCAGCACCTCGGGCCAGCCGGTGCCGGCCGCGGGTTCCCAGAACTGGCAGGTGCACCTCGACCGGCCCCAGTACGAGAAGGGGTTCGGCGCGTGGGAGGTCGGTGACACCCTGGTCGCGGCCTACCAGGGCACGATCACCGCGTTCGCCAAAGCCGACGGCAAGCAGGTCTGGCAGGCGAAGCCGCCCGCCGACGGCGGCAAGTTCTGCGGGGTCGGCACCAGGCCGGTCAACGACCAGATGGCCATCGCCTTCGGCAAGGAACTCAACGAGCAGGGCGACGCGAAATGCAAGTTCGCCACCCTGCTGAACCTCAAGACCGGCCAGTTCGGCTGGCAGCAGCCGATGGAGGTGCCGCAGAGCGTCTCGCCGGAGAAGGCTCGCACCGGCGCGGCGCTGGAGATCATGGGTGACGTCGTGGTGGTCGCCCAGAACTACGGGACCATCGGCCTCGACCTCACGACCGGCTCGCAGCGCTGGTCCAAGCCGGTGGTCAAGCCGACCGGGGGCGACCAGGGCACCAGCGCCATCGTCAGCATGCTCCCGGCCAAGGAGTCGCTCATCGTCTCGATCGCCGGTTTCATCAGCGACCCCGCGATCACCTTCGCCTACCTCAATCCCGCGACCGGTGAACTGAGCCAGGGCAAGGACTTCGGCACCAAGGACGGCGACGACCGGTTCGGCAGCCCCCGCCTGCTCACGGCCGATCCGCCGGTGGCGCTGATCAGCGGCGGCAAGAACTCGGTCTACCTCATCATGGACGAGAAGTTCGAGAAGACCGGCCTGATCGACGCGGGCAAGCTGGGCGAGCCCGACGGGCTGCACGCCGACGGCGTCGGCCTCGAGTTCACGAACAACCACCAGCCAGGCCACCGGTTCCTGATCAGCGACGGCCTCATGGTCAGTGTCACCACGATTCCGCTCAACGGCACCAACAAGCTCGTCGCGCACGACATCAAATCCGGCGAAAAGAAGTGGGAGCGGGCGATCCCCGACGGCAGGGCGATCATGCCGCTCGCCGCCGAGAACGGCTCTGTGGTCACCCTCATCTCGCCCGCGACCCCCGACGGCGACCAGCGGATCGCCCGATTCTCGCTCACCGACGGCTCACCCGGCCCGGTGACCGCCCACCCGCTCAAGACGCAGAGCGGCGGCTCGCCGGTGACCCAGGACTTCCAGTACTTCTGGCACGACGGGCGCCTGTGGGGCGTGCGCGGCCCGTCCAACAAGTTCGACCTCGACGCGTTCTCAATCGGGACGTAGCAGTCCTAGCGAAGCCGGCCCGCGAGGGCGGAAGTCAGGACCCGACGGGCACGTTCCAGCGTGATCGAGCCGCTGTGCCAGCGTTCGCTGAGCCCTTCGACGAGCGCGGTGAGGTGCTCGGCGGCAAGCCCGGCGTCGACGTCCGCCGCGACTTTCTTGGCGGCCTGAGCTTCGCGGATGAGGCTCTCGACGTCGGCGTTCCACGCGCGCGTGGTCGCGCTCAAGGCCTCGCGCAAGCCGTCGTTGAACACGGCGCTGGCGCGCAGTTCACCCCAGGCGATGCTGTTCTCCCGGACCTCGTCGGTGTCCTGGAGTTCGAGCAGCAGCAGCCGTTCCAGCCGCGTCACCGGATCGCCGCTGGTGAACGCCGCGTCGGTGTAGCTCTCGGCACGATGGTTGATGTGCTCGAGCGCGGCGTGCAGAATCCCGGCGCGATCCTTGAAGTGGTAGTAGATCAGCGCGGTCGACACGCCGGCCTCGGCGGCGAGCTTCTCGACCCGTAGCCCGCGAACCCCGTCTTGGGCGATGACGCGGACCGCGGCTTGCAGGATCTGGGTTCGACGCTCAGGCACGGCAGCCCACTATAGTTCGGCGGGTTCCTGCTGGGTCGTGCAGTGGATCCCGCCACCGCCCGCGGCGATCGCGTCGATCGGGATCTGCACGATCTCGCGGCCAGGGAACAACCTCGTCAGCGTGGCCTTGGCGGCCGAATCGGTCTCCGCGTCACCGAACTCGGGCGCGATGACCGCGCCGTTGCAGACATAGAAATTTATATAGCCGGCAGCGAAGTCATCCCCGGCGTTCTTGGCGCGCAACACCGACGGCCCGTCGAGCGTCTCGACCCGCAGCGCGCGGCCTCGTGCGTCGGTCGCGCCGCGCAGGATCTCCAAATGCCGCCGGGTGACCGCGTAGTCGAAGGATTCCGGGTCGTTGTCGAACCCGGCGACCACCACACCCGGCCCCGCGAAGCGCGCGTAGAAGTCGGTGTGGCCGTCGGTGATGTCCTTTCCGGCGATACCGGGCAGCCAGATCACCTTCTTGATCCCCAGCAGCTTGCCGAGCTCGGCCTCCACCTCGGCCTTCGACCGCCCGCGGTTGCGATTGTCGTTGAGCACACAGGATTCCGTGATGATCGCGGTGCCCTCACCATCGACCTCCAGCCCACCGCCTTCGAGCACCAGCTCGGTGTGCAGCGTCTCGGCACCCACCCGGCCGGTGACGAACTCGGCGACCGTCGCGTCCTTCCGGTGCTCCTGCTTCCCGCCCCACCCGTTGAAGTTGAAGTCCACACCCGCCTTGGCACCCCTGACGAAAACCGGCCCGGTATCGCGCATCCACAGGTCGTCGATCTCGGCGGCCACGAGTTCGACATTCGGGCCGACCAGCGTCTTCGCGACCTCCAGCTCACCGGGCCGCACCAGCATCGACACCGGCTCGAACCGCGCGATCGAGTTCGCGATGGTCACGAGATCCCGGCGCACCTGCGGCAAAGCCCGCGCACCCCAGATTCGCTCGCTCGCCCCGAAGGCCATCCAGGTGCGCCGATGCGGGTCACCCTCGTCAGGCATGATCACGGTGCGCGGCGCTTTCGTTCCCGGGCCCGGGTTCTGACCTGGGTTCTGGCTCGCGTTCGTGCTCGCGGCGGGTTCGTCGCACCCGGCCAGCAGCAGGCCACCGATCGTCACCACGCTCGATCGGATGAAGCGTCGGCGTCGCACCACGTCTCCTTCAGTCTCAGGGTTCTCGCTCACCGACACTAATCCTGACTAAATTTTCAGTCAAGCCAGTCGTCGAAGCGGTCACTCCCCGTTCCTTGGCGTTTTTTGGCCGGCCTTCGGTGACGTGGCGCACTTGGCGGCGCCGTATAGGGTGTTATACGGCCAGGTTGGGGCGCGAGCCCGCGACTTGGGGTCGTGAGCGTTGTCAATCGGCACGCGAGCACGTGAAAGCCGAGTCGGCCGGGCCGTCGTCGGTGGCCCGGCCGCAAGCACCTAACGTCCACAAAGGATTCGACCGGCCGAATTTCGCCCCGCAATTTCGCATTTGCCTTCTTTGCGGGGCGGGGTGGACGGAACGAACGGGGCGTATGCGTCGCTCAGCGTTGCGAACGCCCCGTTCACAACGTTCAACCACCCCCGCGGCACCCACCGAGCAGCGGGCTAGACCAACCTGCCCGCCCCATAACTACCCGGCATTGCGCATATCTGGGTGAGGGAGGCCCTCACCCAAGCCGCCCTCGGGTACGCCATGTTCGGCTTTCCCGTCAATAGAACCGCCCGCAACGCTTACGAGGCCAGGGGCGGGGTGCCGTGGGTGTGGAAGGACTCGATCGTCTTCAGGCCCCAGGCTTGGCCCTTGGCTCGCTCGGCCTCGGTCCACGTGATCGGCTGCCAGTCCGGCGCGAAGATGAGCCTGCCGGTGGGGTTGCAGAGCTCGATGCGGTTGCCGCCCGGCTCGTAGAGGTAGAGGAAGAACGTCTGCTGGATCGCGTGCTTGTGGGGGCCGGTTTCGATGTGGACGCCGTTGTCGAGTGCGATGTCCGCGGCGCGGAGGATGTCCTCGCGGGTGTCGGTGGCGAAGGCGATGTGGTGGAGGCGGCCGTGCGAACCGGTGCGGTCGTTGGTGTAGACGAGGTCGTAGGACTTCTGCGCGAAGTGGGTCCACTGGCCCGCTATCACGCCGGTGTCGAGCATGATCTGCTCGGTGACGCGGCCACCGAGCGCGTCGCAGATGAAGCCGCCGTTGGTCGCGGCCTCGGCCGCGAGGTAGTTGACATGGTCGAGTCGGCGGACGCCGACTCCGCGCCCGGGGTAGGCCTGTGCCTGGTTCTTGAGCGCGGGCCGCAGGTCCGCGGGCGGGACGTAGCGCTCGGTTTCCCAGTAGATCTCGAGTTCGTGGCCGTCCGGGTCGCGGAAGAGGTAGGTCGGGCCGATGCCCTCGTCGCCGTCGACCCAGCCGATGCCGAGTCCGCGTTCCTCCAGTGCCGCCACCCGGCGGTTGAGCGCTTCCTCGCTGGACGCGCGCAGAGCGGTGCGGCCGACGCCCGAGGTCGTGGATGCGGTGAGTTTCAGGCTGTGGTGCTCGTAGTCGTCCCAGGTGCGCAGATAAACGGAGTCGCCGTCCGTGCCGTTCTCGGTCAGGCCGAGTACGCGGACGAAGAAGTCGAGGCTCTTCTCCGGCTCGGGGGTGAAGAGTTCGACGTGCCCCAGGTGGGCGATCTCGTGGCGGGGCGAGGGGTGGGGCATGGACTTCTCCTGCGGCTCAAGGTCGGGGAAAGACGGTGCCGTCGAACAGTTTCCGCGCGGTGCGGAACACGCTCGACCTGGTCACCCGTGGTGGTGAGACGGTCGTGTCGAGGTCGATGCCGACGGCGAGGCTTCCGCTCGCGTGCTCGATCTCGACGGGGCCGCCATCGGGCGGGGCGACGAAGAGTTCACTCCCGGCCGCGCCTTCGAGTAGCAGTGCCGTGACGACGCTGACCCCGCCGAGCACGCCGATCGACGGGTGCGGGCGCACCGGGATGAACGTCCGCGTGCAGATCGCGCCGCCGTCGCGGGGCGCCGCCACGAGCGTGGTCTTGGGTACCGAGAGCGCGGTGACGTCGCCGAGGCCCATGAGCTTGCCCGCTTCGGTACGCACCGCGTTGATCCGCGCGGCGAGAGCGGTGTCGGCGGCCAGGTCGTCGACGGGCTCGTAGCCGGTGATGCCGAAGTCGGCGGCGCGGGCGACGACCACGGGCATGCCATTGTCCACACAGGACACCTGGATGCCGTCGATGTCGTCGGACACGGCACCGGTGGGCAGCAGGCTGTCGCAGACCGATCCCGCCGTGCCGGTGAACTCCAGCTCGACCGCGGCCGCCGTGCCCGGCACCCCGGAAACGGCGGTCGTGCCGCGGTAGTCGACGCGGCCGCCGGGTGTCGGGAACGTCGTGACCGCGATCGATCCGGTGTTGAGGAGCAGGACCCGGACGCTGGTGTCCTCCCAGCCCGCGGGCACCAGCCCACGCTCGACGGCGAACTGGCCGACGCCGGCGAGCAGGTTGCCGCAGGTCTGGCGGTCCGAGATCGTCGCATCGCCGACGCCGAGTTGCAGGAACAGGTAGTCGACGTCCCGGCCCGGCCCGTCGGCGCGCGCGATGATCGCCACCTTGCTGGTGACCGGGTGCGCGCCGCCGATGCCGTCGATCTGGCGTGGATCGGGGGTGCCCATGATCCGCAGCAGCAGGTCGTCGCGCTCGGCGGGATCGGCGGGCAGGTCGGAGGCGAGGAAGTAGGCGCCTTTGGACGTTCCGCCGCGCATGAGCATGCAGCGCACGCCGGTCATCGCGCGTACTCCTCGGCGGTCACGTACCGCACGCCGAGTTCCTCCAGCTTGCGGCGCAGCCCGTACCGGTCGAGCCCGAGTTCCCCGTTCGCGAAGGCCTCGCGCGACGCGGCTTCCTTGTCCAGCCGCGCTTTCGAAGCCGACAGCGCGACATCGACGGAATCGCGGGGTACACAAAGGACACCGTCGTCGTCGGCCAATATCGCGTCGCCCGGCCTGACGATGTGGCCGCCCAGCACCACGGGGACGTTGACCGCGCCTGCTGTCGCCTTGACGCTGCCCTGCGCACTGATGGCCGCCGACCAGACCGGGAAGCCGAGCGCGCGCAGGTCGGCGACGTCGCGGACACCGGCGTTGATCACCAGGCCGCGCACCCCCCGATAGCGCAACGCGGTGGCGAACAGTTCGCCGAACAGCCCGTCCGTTGACGGCGAAGTCGTGGTCACGACCAGGATGTCGCCCTCACCGCATTGCTCGACCGCGGCGTGGATCATCAGGTTGTCGCCAGGCCAGCACAGCGCCGTGACCGCGGTGCCGCCGATCCGGGTGCCGTGCTGGATCGGCCGCAACCGCGGCCCCAGCAGGCCGCTGCGCCCCAACGCTTCGTGCACGGTGGCCACGCCGTAGCCGGCCAAATCGTCCACTATGGACAAATCGGCGCGCGCCGGACCGGTGACGATCACGGGTTTCATGCCAGTACGTCCGTGACCTGCGGGTAGAACCGCACGTACGCCTCGCCCATGGTGGCGTGCGGCAGGCCGAGATTCGGTCCGGCGTTGCGCTTGAGCTGCACGCCGCGACGCTTGGCGAGATCGGTGTAGTACTCCCACATGTGCTGCTGCGCGGGCAGGCACTCCATCGCCTTGCGCTTGATCTCGAAGACCGGCGTGATGTCCAGCAGCACGTCGGGCTTGAAGTCGCACTGCTCGGGCTGATGCGGCTCGAAGAAGAACACCGGCGGCGCGCCGAGCGGCTCGCCGGGCGCGTCATAGCCGACGGCCTGCGCCAGAACCCTTGCCTGCAAAGCCATCCGCGCCGCCGCGGGATGGTCACCGTTGTACGGGTCGGCCTGCGGATGGGTCAGCACGACCGACGGCTCGGTCTCGCGGTAGACCCGGACGATCCGGTCGACCAGCTCGGGCGACTCGACCAGCGGGTAGTCTCCCGCGTCGAGGAATTCGATCTCCGCACCCAGCACCGCGGCCGCGTCGGCGGCCTCGGCGCGGCGGATTTCCTTGACCTGGGCGAGTGTTTTGCCCGCACGCCACGCCTTGGCCGACTCGCCGCGCTCGCCGTAGGTCAGGCACAGCACCTTCGCGCGGTCGCCGCGCGACGTGGCCAGCGCCAGCGCGCCCGCGGCACGCCACACGAAGTCACCAGCGTGGGCACTGATCACCAGCAACGACCCCATGGCCGCACTCCCCTCGTCGTCGAACACTTCCCAAAGTAAGGTTCGTCGACGCGATTGTCAACAATTTTGGCGTGAATCTGCTCAGAGAACCCTTGCCGCATCAGCCTCGCGGAGCGCGTCGATGACGCTGCAGAGGTGCTTTTCCATGGCGGCCGAGGCCTCGACGGGATGGTGCGAGCAGATGGCGTCGATGATCGCCAGATGCTCCGGCAATGACACCTGCGGCCTGCCCGGCCGCATGGCGAGGCGGAACTGGTGCCGCACGTTCTGCCCGCGCAGCCGCTGGAGCACCTGCGCGGCGGTGCGCTGCCCACTGATCTCACGAACCCGGCGATGCAGCCGCTCGTTGAGCGCCGAGTAGCCGACCGGGTCCATCCCGCTGACTGCTCGCTGCATCATTTCGCCGACTTCGCGCAGCTCAGCGACCTCTTCGTCGGTGATGCGCTCCGCCGCCTTCGCCGCACACAGCGCCTCGAGCGCCATCCGCACCTCGGAGATTTCGATGGCTTCCTCGAGCGAAACCGCCCGCACTCGCGCGCCACGGTTCTGCACCCGCTCGACGAGTCCCTCGTTCGCGAGTTCGATCAGCGCCGAGCGCACACTGGCACGGCTGGCGCCGAACCCCGCCGACAGGTCGGCCTCGACCAGCCGCTGGTTGGGCACGAACTCACCGCGCACGATGGCGTCGCGGATCGCGGCCACCACCGAGCCCTCCCCCACGCTCTCTGTCATCGACAGCTCCACTTTGTTGACAATTTTGGCGACGTGATCGTCTACTTAATTGTACAGCTTCGAAGGGATTGTCCTATGACCGAAACCATCGCGGTACTCGGCCTCGGCGAAGCGGGCGGTGCGCTGGCGCGGGATCTCGTCGCGGCGGGCGCGGTCGTCCGCGGCTATGACCCGGCCGTCACGCCGGCCGCCGGGATCATCGAAGCGCACTCGGAAGCCGACGCCGTCACCGGCGCGGACCTCGTGCTCAGCGTGACCAGCGCGTCGGCGGCGGAAGGCGCGCTCATCGCCGGCCTGCGCGGCGCGGGCGCGGACACGATCTGGGCCGACCTCAACACCGCCTCCCCCGGCGCGAAACGCGACCTGGCCGCGCGAGCGGCGAAGCACGGCCTCTGGTTCACCGACGTCGCGATCATGGCCCCGGTGCCAGGCCGCGGCCTGCGGGTGCCGATGCTCGCCAGCGGCAAGGCCGCGATTCCGGCCGCCGGGCTGCTCAACTCCTTCGGCGCCGCCGTCGAGGTCACCGGCGGCGAGGCCGGGTCCGCCGCGGAGCGCAAACTCCTGCGCAGCGTGTTCTTCAAGGGCATGTCGGCGGCTGTCGTCGAAGCACTGAGAGCCGCCGCCGCGGCGGGCTGCGAGGACTGGCTCCACCGGGTCATCGCCGCCGAACTGACCGGCGCCGGAGCGTCCACTGTAGACAGGCTGCTCGACGGCTCACATCGGCACGCGGCACGCCGCACGGCCGAAATGTCCGCCGCCGCCGAAATGCTGGCCGAGCTGGGCGTTCCCGCCGAGGTGGCCCGCGCCGCACGGGACCAGCTCGCCCGTTTGGCCGAATAGACCGTTGCACCCCATCCGCAGATCGTATACGTTATTGGATACGAACTAAGACGTGGCCGAACATCGGCCCGTTTCGATCCCCACTGACAGGCCTGACCCGCCCACGCCCCCGAAGACGCGGGAGAACCACCATGCCCGGACGACCGGCGCCGCTCGACCAATCCACCATCAGGGTGCTCGTGATCACGGGTGACCCGGCCACCGCGAGCAGACTCGCGGACACCGTGCGCCTCGGCGGCTACCTGGCCGAGCGCGCCCATGACTCCCGTGACGGACTCGCCCGCGCGCTGACCCGGCTGCACGACGTCGTGGTCATCGACCGCGAGCTCGCCCCGGAGTCGGGGCTCCACCTGCTGCGCAGGCTCCGCCGCGCCCAGCTGGCCACGCCCGTGGTGATGCTCATGCCGCCCGGCTCCTCCGCCGACCAGGTCGCCTGCCTCCGGCTCGGCGCCGCCGCCTGCCACGACAAGCGCGCGGCGCCGGAAGAACTACGCGCGAGAGTGCGCGCGCTGTGCAGGCGCAGCCCGTTCCGCGCCGGCGTCATGCAGCTCGGCGCCGCCCAGGTCGACCTGACCCGCCGCGTCGTGACCTGTGTGGACGGCAGGCATGTCCAGCTCACGCGCCAGGAGACCGCGCTGCTGTCGGTGCTCGGCGCGGCACGGAGCCAGGTGGTGTCACGGGCGCGGCTGAACGCGCTCGTCTTTCCCGACCGCCACGCCAAATCGATCGTCGACACCTACGTCTACTACCTCCGGCGCAAGCTCGGGCGCGACGTGGTGCAGACCGTACGCAGCGTCGGCTACCGGCTCGGCAGTGTGCCGTTCCGCGACCCAGAACCCTTGAGGGAGCCAGCATGACCGACGTGTCCCCACCGGCGACGGCCACCGCCGCCGCGATACTGGCCAGGCTCGACCGGCTGCCCCGGCACGCGGTCGCGTCGGCGGCGACCGGGAGCACCGGCCTGGTGATGTTCTTCGTCTTCTACGGCAACTTCGACATCAACGTGTCGTTCATCCAGACCTGCGCGCAGATCCAGCCGGGCTGCACTCCCGCGACCGCGCAGCAGTGGCTGACCCTGCCGGTGGTGCTCTATCTGCTCGGCTACCTGTTCGGCGGACTCGTGATCGCGCCGATCTCCGATCGCGTCGGCCGCCCGAAGGCACTGCTGATCACGGTCGCGTTCGGCGTCGTCGGCTCGGTGGTCACCGCGCTCGCGACGGGCTACCCCGTGTTCGTCATCGGCCGCGCGATCACCGGTGTCGCGCTGGGTGGCTCGCTGCCGATCGCGAACACGTTCATCGGCGAGATCGCGCCCGCCAAGGCACGCGCCAAGTACACCGCGATCACGTTCGTCGCCTGCGCCGCTGGCGCGATGGCCGGGATCTGGGCTGGCCTGATCGCGACGACCCCGCCCGCCGGCTTCCCGGCGGGTCTCCCGTTCGCGATCGGCTTCGACTCGGGCTGGCGCTGGATGTACGGCGTCGCCGTGCTGCTGGGCCTGGTGGCGCTCGCGGCGACGACCCGGCTGCCGGAGTCGCCACGCTGGCTCATCGAACACGGGCGTCTCGGCGAGGCGGACGCGATCGTGTCCACTTTGGAGCGCAAGGCGCTGCGCCGCGGTCCGCTGCCCGAACCGGCCGCGACCATCGTCATCCCGGAGCACACTCCGGAGAGCGCGGCCTACCGCGAACTGCTCGGCACCGCGCGTTACCGCAGGCGGACGCTGTTGCTGATCGCCGTCTGGTTCACCGGCTACGCCACGGTGTTCGGCTACTCGACCGGCTCGACCGTGGTGCTGACCAGCCTGAACTTCAGCCCGCCGGTGGCGGGGATGATCACCGCGGTCGGCGGGATCGGCTTCTTCGTGCAGGGCCTGTTCTCGGCGCGCTGGTCCGAGAAGCTGGAACGGCGGTACTGGCTGCCGATCGGGGCGGGGCTGACGGTGCTGGGCTCGGTGATCGTCGCGCAGCTCGGCGACGACATCGGCTGGGCGTTCGCCGGGTCGTTCCTGGTGTTCTTCGGCTTCAACGTCTGGGTGCCGCCGACCTTCGCGCTGTCCGCCGAAAGCTTCCCGACGCGGGTGCGGTCCGCCGGGTTCGGCCTGGTCGACGGCGTCGGCGTGCTCGGTGGCGCGGCGGGCATCCTGGTCATCGCCCCGCTGGTGCCGCACCTTTCACCGCTGGCCGCGCTGCTGCTGATCTCGGGGTTCCTGGTGGTGGCGGCGGTGCTCGCGCAGTTCACCCCGCGCACCAGGAACCGGGCGCTGGAAGACGTTTCCCCGTGACCGCGTGAGATGCGCGTCGAGCTGCTGGGTCCGCTGCGGGCCTTCCGTGACGCCGGCGAGCTGGTTCTCGGGCCCGCTCGCCGGCGCGCGGTGTTCGCCGCGCTCGCGCTGGCCGGTCGGCCGGTCGCCGTCGGCGAACTCGTCGCGGCGGTCTGGGGACCCGGCGCGCCCGCGGGCGCGGCCGGGAGCGTGCACGGCTACATCTCAGGCCTCAGACGGGTTCTGGGACGTGACCTGCTGACGAGCGGGCCGGCCGGGTACGAACTCGCACCGGTGCGGCTCGACGCGACCGTCTTCGAGCGGCTGATCCACCGTGCCCGTGACGAGCCTGGCGAGCGCGTCGCCTGGCTCGACAAGGCACTCGGGATGTGGCACGGCGAACCGCTCGCCGGTGTGCCGGGCCCGTTCGCGGAGACCGAGCGCGCGCGGCTCGTCGACCTCAGGCTGACCGCGGCCGAGCTGCGCGCCGAGACCCGGATGGACGACGGCGAAGCGCACGGTCTCCCCGCCGAACTCGCCGCGCTGGTCCGTGAATTCCCGCTGCGGGAACGGCTTCGCGAGCTGATGATGCTCGCGCTCTACCAGTGCGGAAGGCGGGCCGACGCGCTCGCGGCGTTCCGGGACGCGCGCACGACGCTCGCGGAGGAGCTCGGTGCCGAGCCCGGTATCGCGCTGCGGCGTCTGTATGAGGGCATTCTCGCGAACGACGTGGTGCTGAAGCGCGCCAAGACTCGCCTGGATGTGCTCCCCAGCCGGGTCGCGGCGCGTTATCAGGCCACAGTGGACAGACCATTCGTCGGCCGCACCCCGGAACTCGATCACCTCAGTGCCATGGTCGCGGATGTCCGGCGCGGGCGTGGCGGCGTCGCCTGGGTCGAAGGCGACTACGGGATCGGCAAGTCCGAGCTGCTCGTCCGCGCGCTCGGGTCGTCGCATGGCTGTCAGGTCGGCTGGACGGTCACGGACGAGCTGACGGGCCGGACCCCGTTGCGGGTGCTGCTCGACTGCCTCGGGATCGAAAGTCCAGGCCAGAGCGAGGAAAGCCGGGTGCTCGCTCTCGTCGACGCCCTCTGCGCGCGGTCCCCGGTGATCCTGGTGGCCGACGGCCTGCAGTGGGCCGACGACGCCAGCCTCGTGCTGTGGCACCGCCTCGCCGCCACCACCGCGACCCGCCCACTCCTCCTGCTCAGCGCGTCGAGACCGGTCCCCCGCGGCGAAACACTCGCGAAACTGCGCCGCGCACTCCACGACCGCGTTCTCCCGCTCGGACCACTCGCCCCGTCGGAAGCGTTGACACTGAGCCAAAACCTGCTCGGCGCGTCGGCGGGCCCGGAACTCCAGCGTCTCATCGAACGCATCCCCGGCAATCCGCGTTATCTCACCGTACTGAGCGAATCGCTCGACCTCCGGACCGAATACGGGGTCCGCGAACTCCGCGACGGCCACACCACGCCGAAACCGCTGCTGGAAACGATCCGCGACGGGTTCGAGGTGCTGTCTCATCAGGCACTGCGCTGGGGCGCGTTGCTCGGCCCCGAGTTCACCCTTTCCGAGATCGCCGCTCTCACCGGGCAGCCGCCGTCCGAGCTGGTCCCCGTGTTCGAGGAGGCGGCCACCGTCATCGACACTTCGGGCTCCCACCTCACTTTCACGCATCCTCTGTTCAGGGAAGCCTGTTACGACGGGATCCCGCCCGCGACGCGCGAGGCGCTGATCCGGCAGCTCAGCTGATCAACCCGGCCCGGAACGCGTACGCGACCGTATGCGTCTTGCTCGTCAGCCCGAGCCGGGTCATCACCCCGCGCAACATCGCCTTGACCGTCGCTTCCGAACACGCCAGCTCGGCCGCGATCTCACTGGTGCGGAACCCCTCCGCCACCAGCCGGACCGCGTCCACCTCACGCGGGCCCATCCCCTGCAACGTCATCCCGCACGGTTCGAGCACCTGGCTCCGCAACGTCTGCAGCTGCCGCAGCAACGCCGACTGCAGCTCGCCCGGCAGCACCGCGACCGAGCCGTCGGCCGCCCCGAGCACGGCGGAGACCAGCCGTCTCGGCGACACGCCCGCGGTCGGCAGCACGCTGACCACCCCGTTCTGGACCGCGAACAGAATGTCGGCCGCCGCGAAACCGTCCGTCACGACCACGCATTTCGCGCCGCGCACCCGGCGCACGGCGTCCACATGCCTGCCGGTCACCTCGGGCTCGGCGAGCACGACGACGGCGGGCGCCGCCTCGTCACCGACGATCTCGACGCGGTCGTCGGCCAGCATCGCCGCCACGCCGCGGCGGGTGACGGGATCGGACGCGTGGACCGACACGCTCAGCGGACGCACTCCAGCCTCCTCAGATCACGCCTGCCCGCATGGCGTAAGCCACCGCGTGCGAGCGGTTGCGCAGGCTCAGCCGCCGGGTGACGGCGTAGATGATGTTCTTCACCGTGCGTTCCGAGTACCGCAGGCTGCGGGCGATCTCGTCGGTGTCGAGGCCGTCCGCCATCAGCCGGAGCACGTCGATCTCGCGTTCGGTGAGCCGCCCGGCGACCAGCCCGTTCGGCCGGAGCACCTCCCGGTGCAGCCGTTCCAGATGGGTCACCAGCGGACCGAGCAGGTTCGGCGGCAGTTCCGCGCGGTCGGCCGCCGCGGCGTGGACGGCCGCGCCGAGCCGCTCGTCCGCCGCCGCGGCGCGGGGCAGGATCGCCACCACCCGGCACTCGATGGCGGCGAGCAGCTCCGGCTCCTTGATCCCGTTGACCAGCAGCACCACCGGCACGTCGGCGGTGACCCCGCGCAACGCGGCCACCGCGCCGGAGCAGAACCGGTGGAAGCCGGCCACGACGACGTCGGCGCCGGTCTCCACCACGGTCAGCCCCGGCCGGGTCTCGAGGCAGTTGACCAATCCGGCACGCGTGATCGGATCGACCGCGCAGACGGCAACGCGAACTTCGTCCACTTCGTCCCTCCACTTCGTACAGTCGCGGAGGTCAGCATGAGCGCGCACTCTTCACCCACTCTCCAGCGCGTCTGCAGAGCTTCTGCCCGCTCAGGTGAGCGCGGGCTCCGAGACCTGCGCCATGACGTACTCGAGCAGGCTGAGCAGTGTCTGCTTGACCTCGCCTCGGTTGCGCGCGTCGCAGGCGAACATCGGGATCGACCGGTCGAGCGCCAGCGCCCGCCGGACGTTCTCCAGCGGATGGTGGCGGATGCCGTCGAACAGGTTCACCGCGACCACATAGGGAATGCGCCGGTTCTCGAAGAAGTCGATGGGGGTGAACGAGTCGGCGAGCCTGCGGCTGTCGACCAGCACGACCGCGCCGATCGCGCCGCGCACCAGGTTGTCCCACATGAACCAGAACCGCTCCTGGCCCGGTGTGCCGAACAGGTAGAGCAGCAGGTCGTCCTCGAGCTCGACGCGCCCGAAGTCCATCGCGACCGTGGTCGTCGACTTCAGCGGCACGCGCGCGATGTCGTCATGGCTGTTGCTCGCCGTGGTCATCACGGCCTCGGTCGAGAGCGGCTGGATGTCGGAGACCGCGCCGACGAAGGTGGTCTTGCCGACGCCGAAACCGCCTGCCACCACGATCTTCACCGACGTGATCGCCTTGCCGGAGGTGCTCACCTTGGCTCCTTTGTCCACTGTGGTCATGTCACGTCCCGGAGGGGTCACCGGCGGCCACCCTCGCCCTGATGTCGTGGTCGTCCCTGGCGTCCGGGGTCAGCATCCGGCCGACCCGGTCGACGAGCAGCGCCATCTCGTAGGCGATCTGCCCGATGTCGTGCGCCGAGTCGGCGAGGATGGTCAGGCACGAGCCGTCGCTGATCGACATCAGCAGCATGGTGCCCGCGTCCATCTCGACGATGGTCTCGTTGACGTTGCCGGCTTCGAAGCACTGCGCCGCGCCGTCGGTCAGGCTGACCAGCCCGCAGGCGACGGCGGCCAGCTGGTCCGCCCTGTCCTCGGGCAGGCGGTTCGACGCCGCGAGCAGCAGGCCGTCGGCGGACACCGCGACGCCGTGTGCCACTCCCGGCACCCGCTCGACGAAGTCGTTGATCAGCCAGCCGTACTCGTTCTCATGCTCAGGCGTGGATTCCACGGTTACCTCCGGTTGTGGTCTTTGGCCTTGCGCAGGCCCAGCTGGAAGCTCGACAACCTGCTCCTGGCCCTGCTCGGATCCGGCCCCGCCTTCGCCGCGGGTTCGCGCGTGGCGGCGCTGCCCGGCATCAGGTGGGCTCCGCGCTCGCGCACCGGCAGGCCGTCCTCGGTGTAGGCGAACGGTTTGGCCTGCGAAATCGTCTCGACAACGCTCCACCCTTCGTCGGCGGCGGAGATCCAGTTCTCCGGCCGCGGCGTGCCGTCCAGCTCGGCGGCCACGGACACCTCGCGTGGCTTGACGGCGGTGTTCCTGGCGCTGAACCAGCCGGAGGCCACCCGCTCGGCCGGGCTCTTGCCGTCGGCTCCCGCCCGGCCGACCTGACGGTTGGGCACCCGGACCGGCAGCTCGTCCGGCACGTCCTGATGCGCGTGCTCGACCAGCTCGCGGACCGGGTCGGCGCCGACCACGGCCAGCCGCCGCACCGGTTTCGCCTCCGCACGGCGGGTTTCCGCAGCCCGCATGGCGATCCGGCGGTCCGCCCAGCCCGGCCGTTCGGCGTCGAGCACCAGGTCGGCGGGCACCGAGACGACCGCCGTGACGCCACTGGAGCGGTCACCACCGAGCAGCTCGATGCCGAGACCGTGACGGCCGGCGAGCCTGCCGACCACGTGCAGGCCGACCTGGCGGCACTTGGCCAGCTCGGCCGAGCCCAGCCGGGTGAGCCGCGCGTTGATGTCGACCACCTCCTGATCGGTCATGCCGATGCCGTTGTCGACGACCGCGATCGACAGGCTGCCGTCCCGCAGCACCTGGCCCTGCACGGTCACCTTCGTCTCCGGCGCGGAGAACGAGGTGGCGTTGTCGAGCAGTTCGGCGAGCATCCGGATGAGGTCGTTGGCCGCCGCGTCGCCGACCTTGGCGGCGGGCGGGTCGAGCACTTCGACCCGCTGGTACTGCTCGATCTCCGAGATCGCCGCCTGGATCACACCGGCGAGCGGCACTGGCTTGGCCGGGCGGCGGACGAGTTCGGTGCCGGAGAGCACGAGCACGTTCTCCGTGGTGCGGCGCATGCGCGTGACCAGGTGGTCGAGCTGGTAGAGCGTCGTCAGCTGTTCGGTGGAGTTCTCGTTCCGCTCCAGCTTTTCGATCAGGGCGAGCTGGCGCTGCATCAGTGTCTGGCCGCGGCGGAACATGTTCACGAAGACCTCGGAGTAGCCGGAGCGGATCCGGGCCTGCTCCGCGGCCGCGTCGATCGCCGCGCCGCACACGGAGTCGAACGCCGCCGCGACACCGCTCAGCTCGCCGCCGGTGACCGGTGGCAGCTTCGGCCGTTCGAGGCCGTCGGCGTGGCCTTCGCGGACCTCGCCCAGTATTCCGGGCAGCTTGCTGTCCGCGATGTCGAGCGCGGCGGTGCGCAAGGTCTTCACCGACGTGCGCAGCCGTCGCAGCACCGCGGTGATCACCGCGCCCGCGGCCAGTGCCGCGGCGGCCAGCGCGATGAGCAGGTTCCTGGCGTAGGTGGCGGACTCGGCGGCCGCGGCCGTCGCGTCGGTCAGTTGCGGGAGCGCCGTTCCCCGCTGCACGGCCGCGTCCAGGTCGAGCAGCGACGAGGTCACGACCGAGTACTCGGCGGCGCGCTGGTCGGGATCCGGCACCGCGCGCACCTCGTCGAGACGGGCGAGCTGGCTCGTGGCCTTGCGCGCCGGATCGCCGAGGTCGTCCACCGTCGCGAGAAGACTGTTGAGCTGCGCCGCCGCCGAGTTCGCCTCGGCGCCCGCGTTCTCGGAACCGGCACGTTCGGCCCGCACCGCGGCGAGTGCGCTGACGACACCTTGACGCAGCAGCGCGAGGCGTTCGACGCGCTGCGCCTCGGCGCGGTCCGACACCGACTGCCGCACCAGCGTCACTCCCGCGGCCACCGCCACGATGACCGGCACGGCGAGCATCGCGGCAAGCAGCCCGCTCACCGTCCACTTGCGCCAGTCGGCCGCCCCGCGCATCCACGCGAGCGCCCGATCCGCCACGTTCCGCATGGTCCCCACCCCCTAGGCGAGCTTGGCGATCCCGGCGTGCACGCGCCTGAGCAGGTCGAGCGGCGGGCGCCCCTCCAGGCACGGCGTCATTTCGTGCAGCATCAGCAGGCCCTGGTCGATGGCGTCGCCGATGAGCACCTTCGCGACCCCGATCGGCGCGTTGACGGCCGACGCGATCTCGGCGACCGAGCGGGGCTTCTCGCAGTTCACGCAGATGACCAGCTGGTCGTCGCTGAGCTCCAGTGCCGTCTGGTGCAGGCCGGTCGCGGTCAGCACGGTCTCGATCTCCAGCGCGTGCCCGGCGGAGACCCGGCCGCCCGCGCGCACATACGGCCGGACGAGCGTGGCGAGCTCCTCGATGACCGGCGGCTCGGCGGGCGCGGGGAAGACGGCGCACGCGACGCGCGTTTCGATCTCCTCGGCGATCGTGATCGGCGTCAGCTCGGTCAGCACCTGGCCGAGCGGGATCACGGTGCGGCCGCGCGGCCGGTCGTCGGCGGCGGTGTGGCGGCGGAAGTCGTGCTCGGCCCATTCCCGGTAGGTGGGCCAGCCACCGCACCGGGGCCGCGCCGGTTGCTTGTCGGATGGGTTCACGCGTGCTCCTCAGCGGCCGTCGTCGGTGGTGGGCACGCAGGCGGACGGCTTGGCCGTCGCGGGCGCCTGCACGATGCGGGCCGACGACGCGGCGGTGGCCGGATCGACCGGCCCACCCGACGCGACCAGCGCCGTCACCGCCAGCGCCGCGACCACAGTGGACAGTACGACTTTCCCTTTCACCACAAGCTCCTTTCAGCTGTTGCGCACGGCCTGCATGAACGAGACCCGGCGGCCCCGCGTCGGCTCCTGTCTTTCGAGCAGCTCGTCGGCGTAGGACACGACGGCGGCCGAACTGTTGAACCCGACGATGCCCATCAGCCGGTTCCCGCGTACGTACCCGGTCACGGACCGGCCGCCTGCCGAGCGGGGCCGCAGCGCGACCCGTTCGGTGCCGAGCGCTGGCACGCCCGCCGCCTGGATCCGCAGGCCGTGCTGTTCGGACCAGAATCGCGGGATCGGCATGAACGGGGCGGCCGACGCGCGGCCCGCCAGCAGGCTTTCCGCGGCGGCACGGCCCATTTCGACGGCGTTGGTCCAGTGCTCGGTGCGCCGGGGCCGCTCGTCGAAACGCAGGTTCGGCCACCGCGCGACGTCGCCTGCGGCGACCACGTCGTCGACCCCGGCGACGTGGCAGGTCGCCTCGCAGACCACGCCGTCGTCGAGCTCGATCCCGGCGTCGCGCAGCCAGCTCACGGCCGGCACGGTGCCGACCGCCACGACGACGCAGGCGGCGTCGATCTGCTTGCCGCTGGACAGCCTGATCCCGACACTGCCCGCGCGGCCCAGGTCCCAGTCGTCGATGCCGGCGCCGAGCTGGAGGTCGACGTCGTGGTCCTCGTGCAGCTCGGCGAGCTGCCTGCCCAGGTCAGGGCCGAGCAGGTTCGCCATCAGGCTCTTGGAGCGGCCGATGATCGTGACCTCCCTGGCCATCGACCGCAGGCTCGACGCGATCTCGCAGCCGGTGAAGCCACTCCCGAGGATCACCACCGGCAGCCGGTTGCCCGCGAGCGCGCGCTGGAGGCGTTTCGCGTCGGCGATGGTCCGCAGCGAGACGACCCTCGGGTGTCCACTGTGGCCGTCGGGCGCACGCCTGGCCTCGACGCCCGTCGCGAGGATCAGCCCGTCGTAGCCGAGCTGTTCGGCGCCGGGCAGGTGCAGGACGCGGCGTTGCGGATCCAGCTGCGACACGGGGGTGCCGAGCCGCCAAATCGCGTCAAGGTCATCGAGTGGCTCGATTTCCAGGTCCGGGACGGTGAGCTCACCGGTGAGGAACTGCTTGGACAACGCGGGCCGGTGATACGGCATGACCGTCTCCGCGCCGACGATGACGACCTCGCCGTCGTAGCCGAGTTCACGCAACCGCTCGGCGGCGCGCATTCCGGCCAGTCCCGCGCCCACGATGACGATCCGGTTCACTTTTCCGTCCCCTGCAACTGGATCGCCCGCATGGGGCAGGCACGCGCCGCCGAGCGGACGGCCTGGTTGACCGCGACCTCGGGCAGCTGGCGGTACTGCAGGCGGCCGTCCTCACGCAGCTTGAACACCTCCGGCGCCTCGGTCTGGCAGAACCCGTACCGATGGCAGCGCTGGTTGTCGACGCTCACCCGCATCGGCGCGGCCTTGTCGAGCCGCTTCGCCGGGACGGTCTCGCCGTCGATGAGCCCCAGCCGCACCAGCAGCCTGGGCGGCGCCACCCGCAGGAAGGTCAGCGCCAGCGGTGGCATGGCGACGGTGATCCCGGCCAGCCACATCACGTCGATGTCGCTGTTGGCCCATGCGCCGAACCAGGAGTGGGCGACACCGAGCACGATCGCGGCGTAGGCGCTCTGGTGCAGGCGCAACCAGTTGCGGTAGCGGAAGAAGCGGTGCATCCCGGCGGTCACGAAGATCACCGCCAGCAGGTCGAAGGCGATGATGCCGAGCGCGTGCCGGAACTCGCCGCCGAGGAACGGGACGACGATCTGCAGCCCGCCGAGCACGCGCTCGTCGAGGAACAGGAAGGCCATCGCGTGGGTGCCCGCCGCGGTGAGCGTGGCGGCCGCGAGCATCACATGCCCGCCGCGCAACGCCTGATGGCCGGTGACCCTGCGGACCCAGCCGGTCGCGGTCAGCACGCCCCAGCAGAGGGTCAGGCACAGGAAGAAGTAGGCGAGCCTGCCGGAGACCGCGGCCATCTTGCGCACACCCGTGTCGTGCGCGTCGATGGCCGCCGCCAGCACCACATCAGCGGACGCGAACATTTCAGGCTCCGTTCTGCTCAGTCGTTCGCGGTCGTCTTCGGGCCGTAGCGGGCGCAGACCCGCACCACGGCGAACGTGCCGATGAGGGCGAAGCCGGCGAGCACGATGCCGAGCAGCACCTTGTTCCAGCTCGGTACCACCTGGAACGGCGCGGGATCGAGTGAGCCGACGACCATCGAGGAGGCCCTGACCAGTCCGGTGCTCTCCAGCAGGGTCATGTGCCGGATGACGACCGCGTCGGCCGACTGCGCGAACGCGCGGATCACGTCGTTGCGGGTCATCGCCCGGACCTGGCCGATCAGCATGAAGATGCTGCCGTGCGCCTGCCTGGTCACGTTGGCCCAGGCGTCGTCGGCGGCGCCGCCGGTCTTGCCCGCGATCTCCCGCTGCCAGGACCGCTGGATCGGGGTCGGGCTGGACGGCAACGCCACGTCGAGCTTCGCCGCCGCCTCGGCGACGGTGGCTTCGAGCATGTGGTGGTCGTGCATGAGCGCGCCGCCGACCGCGCGCACCTTCGGGTCCACCGAGCGGTCCGCGACCTGCCCGCTGGACGGCGCCTCCCACAGGTTCGCCCAGCGGACGTTGATCAGGAGGTTGCGGTCGTACTGGGACAGCGGCCCCCACGGCGTGTTCCAGTCGGACGGGTCCTGGTCACCGTGCTCGTTCTTGTCGTCGACGACGGTGCCGAGCCGGAGCACCTTGTCCACTGTGGATTCCAGTGCCTCGGCCGACGCGGTGCCTGCGACGCTCATGAGGAAGAACACGGTCCCTGCCGTCGCGCAGATCCGGCGTGCGGAGTGACGGAATGACATGGGTGGAGCACCCCTTTCACCACTTCTTCGGGGCGGGCAAGGCGTAGTTAAACCCTGTGGCGCACGCCGCTGAAAGGCCTGGGGGAAATCGGATGACCGAGACTGCCCGAACGAACCGATTCTCAGAAAACAGTTTCCCGATATTGCCGGACAGTCCGGCTGCGGGTATTGTCCGATTTTCGGATATCGAATATCAATTCTGAGAATATGTCCATGGACACTGACTGGCATATCCGGCTGCTCGGCCCGTTGTCGCTCAGCCACGGCTCGGCGGAGGTCGGACTCCGCTCCACGCCCCAGCGGGTCATACTGGCCGTACTCGCGTTGGCCGGTGCGGTTTCGCGGCAGGAACTCGTCGACGCGGTGTGGGGCGGGAATCGGCCGCCGAGCGCCGCGAGCAACGTCTATACGTATATCTCCGGGCTTCGCCAGGCTTTGGAACCCGGTCGGCTCCCCCGCGCCACCGACGGGCTCATCCGGTCTTCCGGTACCGGGTACTCACTGGAAATCGACTGCGACGTCCATCGCTTTCGCGCGCTGCGTGCCGGCGCCGCGCGGTTTCGCGAAGCCGGTCGGCATGAGGCGGCGCTCGCCGACCTCGAGTCCGCAATGGACCTCTGGCGAGGCGAAGCGCTCGCCGGGCTGCCTGGCCCCTTCGCGGCGGCCGAACGCGCCGACCTCGAAGAACTGCGGCTCGCCACCGCGGAAGGCCGAGCGGAGATCCTGCTGGAACTGGGCAGGCACGGCGAAGCGGTACCGGGACTGTCCGCGCTGTGCCGCGAACATCCGCTGCGGGAAAGACCACATGAGCTGCTCATGCGCGCGCTGCATCGCGGTGGCCGTACGGCGGAGGCACTCGAGGTTTTCGCCTCCGCGCGGTCGGCGCTCGTCGCGGCGTCCGGCCTCGAGCCGGGCCCGGAGCTGCGGAAACTCCATCAGGAGCTGCTCGGGGGCGGGGTACGGGCCGCTTCCGTGTCCGCACCGAGGCCCGCGCTGTTCGTGGGACGCGAACCCGAGCTGAAGGTCCTGCGCGACGCGGTGGCCGACGTACTCGCAGGACGCGGCAGCGTCCTGTCCGTGGTCGGAGAACCGGGCATCGGGAAGACGGCGTTGCTCGCGGAGGCGCTGGCGGACGTGCCCGTCCAGCCGGCCACTGTGGACACCCCTGAAGCCCCCGCCGTCCTCGTCGCCGACGACTTCGACGAGGCCGATGAGGTCACCAGGGCCCGCTGGCGGCGGTTCACGCGGATGCCCGGTCTGCTCCTGATCAGCGCGACGCGGTCCGGGCGGGAGGTGATCGGGCGACCGGTCCCGCTCAGCCCGTTCACGGAGTACGAGACACGCGCTCTCGCCGGACCGTCCGTGCCATACGAGCGACTGGCACAGGCAAGCGGAAACCCGCGCTATATCCGGGAAATCGCCGCCTCCCGCCCACCGGAACTGGTCAAGCGCATCGATGAGCACCTCACGTTCCTCACGCCGTCGACCCGGTCCGTGCTGCAGCGCGCCGCGTTGCTCGGCGAGACGTTCACGTTCGCGGACCTGGCCACCACGGTCGGGAGGCCTCCGCTCGCAGGTCACGTCGCGGAGGCGGTGGCGATGGGCGTCCTCGCCGCCGAGGGCATGACACTGCGCTTCCGGCACCCCGTGGTCCAAGCCGCACTGCGCGAAGGGCTTCCCGGTTCGCTGCGGGCCGCACTGCACATCCAGTTCGCGGCAGCACTCGCTCGCGCCGGTGCTCCCCCGGACCGCGTCACCCGTCAGCTCACCCGCGCCCATGGCTGAGCTGCGGATCGAGCTGCTGGGCCCGATCCGGGCGTGGCGTGGGACCTCGGAGCTGCCACTCGGCCCGGCACGCCAACGCGCCGTGCTCGCCACGCTCGCCTTACGCGCCGGGCACACGGTCAGCCGGGAGCAGCTGATCTGCGCGGTGTGGGGCAGCGACGAGGCCCCCGCGAGCGCGAGCGGCAACGTCCACACCTACATCTCCGGCCTCCGCCGGATCCTCGACCGCTCGATCCTGACCGGCGGCCGAGGCGGCTACACCCTGCGGGTCCCGCCCGGCAGTGTCGACTCGATCGCTTTCGAGCACCTGGTGAACCTGGGCTCGCCGGACGAGGCACTCGCGCTGTGGCACGGCGAACCGCTTTCGGGCATGCGAGGCGCGTTCGCCGACCAGCGACGCGCACGCCTCGCCGAGCTGCGTCTCAAGGCCGTCGAGCTCCGCGCGGAACGACTGCTGGCGCGGGGCGAGCACCGCGAACTCGCGACCGAGCTGACCGCCCTCACCCGCGAACACCCACTCCGCGAACGCCTGCGCGAGCTGCTGATGCTCGCGCTCGACCACGGCGGCCGCCACGCGGAAGCCCTGGCGGTCTTCCGCGACACCCGCACGACGCTGATCGCGGAACTCGGCGTCGAACCGGGCCCGGCCTTGCGGCGCCTGCACCAGCGCCTGCTCACCGGCGTCCGCGACCCGGCGCCGGACCTGCATCGCGTCACGCCGGTCCGAGCCGATCCCGTCTTCGTCGGCCGCACCGCGGAACTGTCCCGCCTGCGCACGATGATCGACGGCGGCAGCGGTTCCGCCTGGCTGGAGGGCGACTTCGGCATCGGCAAATCCACACTCCTCGCCAAGGCCCTGTCCGGCATCGGCCGCCGCCATCTCGGCTGGGCACACGCGACCGAGCTGCCGATGCCGTCGCCGGCGCTCGCGTCCTGCCTCGGCACCTCCGACGACCCGGCCGCGCGGGTGTCCCGCCTCTGCGCGACAGCGCCGCTCATCCTCGTGCTCGACGACATGCAGTGGGCCGACGACGCCACCATCCGCTCGTGGCACCGCCTCCTCGACGCGACCCGACGCCTCCCGTTGCTCCTCGTGGCCAGCGCCCGCCCGCTGCCGCGCTCACGCCAGCTGGCCCGGCTACGCCAGTCCGTCGACACCGTCATCTCACTGGGCCCGCTTTCCACCACCGAGTCCCACCAACTCCAGGAGACGCTACTGGGCGTACCGGCCTCCCCCGACGTGCGCGCCTTGGCTTGCGGCAATCCGCGCTACCTCACCGAGCTGACCCGCGGCCTCGTCGCCGAGAACGCGCTGGACGTCGCTTCGGGAACCGCCGAACTCGCGCGGCCTTTCACTCCGCCGCGCTCGCTTCTCGAGGCTCTCTCGCGCAAGCTCGTGTCCCTGTCCGGCGATGCCCGTGAAATCCTGCGTTGGGCGGCTTTGCTCGACCGTCGTTTCACGGTCGCCGAGATCTCGGCACTGACCGGTAAGCGCCCGTCCGACCTCCTCGCGGCCTTCGAGGAAACGCTCACCGCCTGCGTCTTGGCTGACCACGGCGCGTACCTCGCTTTCGCGCATCCTTTGCTGCGAAAGGCTTGCTATGCCGCGATCCCTCCGGCGTTCCGGCAGGCTCTCCGTGACCAAGCCCGCGAAAGAAGCCTTGGCGTTCCTGATCAATGACCGGCAACTACCCCTGAAGGTAATGGTCCGCCAAGGCTTCGGAGCCACGCGCGAGGATGGCCACGTCAGCCCCGACCAGCACGAAGGTCGCGCCCGCGTCGAGGTAGAGCTGGGCTTGGGCGGGGTCGAAGGCGTTGACACCCACGGGTTTCCCCGCGCCCAGGACCGCCTTGAAGGCACGCAGGACGGCGGCCGTGACGTCCGGGTGGGTCTGCTGACCGAGCAGGCCCATCGAGGCCGCCAGGTCCGACGGGCCGACGAAGACGCCGTCCACCCCGTCGACCGCCGCGATCGAGGCCGCCGCTTCGACGCCCGTCGCCGACTCGATCTGCACGAACAACGACACGAACTCGTTGGCACGCGCGAGATAGCCATCGATCCGGTTCCACCGCGCGGCGCGGGCCAGCGCGCTGCCCACTCCGCGAATGCCGTCCGGCGGATACCGCACCGAGCGGACCGCGGCCAGCGCCTGCTCGGCCGAATCCACCATGGGTATCAGCAGATTCTGCGCACCGGCGTCCAGAAGCTGTTTCAAAACAACGCTGTCGTCGGACGGGGCCCGCACCATCGGCGTCACCGGATACCCCGCGACCGCCTGCAACAGTGAGACGACGGACTCGAGGCCGATCGGCGAATGCTCGCCGTCGATCAGCAGCCAGTCGAGCCCGGCGCCGGCGCAGATCTCCGCGACCAGCGGGCTGCCCGACGAAACCCACATCCCGACCAGCGCCCGCGACGACGAGGCGAGGTCGGCACGAAAGGTCGGCGCTACACGAACCGGCATGTGATCGCTCCCAGGTCTCGGTAGTCGGCCTGCACGGTGTCACCCGGATGCACCCACATCGGCCGGGTGAACGAGCCGGCGAGCACGATCTCGCCCGCCGAGAGGCCGTCGCCGTGCTGGGCGAGCTTGTTCGCCAGCCAGGCCACCCCGGTCGCCGGGTGATTCAGCACCGCCGCGGCGACGCCGGTCTCCTCGATCGTCTCGTTGCGGTACAGCAACGCGGACACCCAGCGCAGGTCGACCGCGTCGGCCGCGATCGGGTTGCCGCCGTAGACCATGCCGCCCATGGCCGCGTTGTCGCTGATCGTGTCGACGATGGTCCGGCCGGCCAGCTCGATGCGCGAGGACAGGATCTCCAGCGCGGGCACCACGTATTCGGTCGCGCGGAGCACGTCGAAGACCGTGACGTCCGGGCCTTTCAGCGGAGAGCGCAGCACGAACGCCAGCTCGACTTCGACGCGCACGTTCGAGAACCGCGAGTGCTCGATGACCGAGCCGTTCTCGAACACCATGTCGGCGAAGATCGCGCCGTAGTCCGGCTCGGTGATGCCGGTGGCGACCTGCATGACCTTCGAGGTGAGCCCGATCTTGCGGCCGACCGGACGCCGTCCGGCCTCGATGCCACGCCGTCGCCATTCGTTCTGGACCGCGTACGAGTCCTCGATGGTCATGTCCGGATACCGGCCGGTCAGCAGCGGGACGACGGATCGCGCCCGCTCGGCGGCCGCGAGTTCGTCGGCGATCGCGGTGATGGTGGTCGCGGGGAGCATCAGAGCTGGTTCCCGAGCTTGTACTCCGGCATGTCCTCGCCCTTGCGGGTGTAGGAGAAGCCGTCGGCGCCGATGGTGACCGCCATTTCGCTGGAGTCGGTGCGCGCGATGACCGGCTTGGGCTTGCCGTCGAGATCGAGCACGAGCGAGGCGTCGGTGTACCAGGACGGCACGACCGGGGTGCCCCACCAGTCGCGGCGCTGGTTGTCGTGGACATCCCAGGTCACCACCGGGTTGTCGGGATCGCCGGTGTAGTAGTCCTGCGTGTAGATCTCCACCCGGTGCCCGTCGGGGTCGCGCAGGTAGAGGTAGAACGCGTTCGAAACGCCGTGGCGGCCGGGGCCGCGTTCGATCTGGTCGGACAGCCGCAGCGCGCCGAGTTTGTCGCAAATGGACAGGATGTTGTGCTTCTCGTGCGTGGCGAACGCGACGTGGTGCATGCGCGGGCCGTCGCCGCCGGTCATCGCGGTGTCGTGCACGGTCGGCTTGCGGCGCATCCATGCCGCGTAGGTCGTGCCGTGCTCGTCCTGGATGTCTTCGGTGACACGGAAAGCGAGGTCCTCCATGTGCTTGACCGCGCGCGGCACGTCCGGGGTCACCTGGTTGAAGTGGTCCAGCCGGACCAGCGCGCCGGGCACGTGCAGGTCATAGCGCCAGCCGAGCCGTTCGACATGCTCCACGTCGTGGAAGAACTCCTGCGGGAACCCGAGCGGGTCCTCGACGCGCACAGAGTCGCCGATGCCCTTGTTAAAGCCTTCAGGCCGACGCTCGACGCGGCACCCCAGTTCCGTATAGAACGCGACGGCCTTGTCAAGGTCTTCAGGTGAGCGGACGCGGTACGAGAACGCGGCCACCGCCGCGACGGGGCCTTGCCGCAGCACGAGATTGTGGTGGATGAACTCGTCCATGCTGCGCAAATAAACAGCCTGGTCGTCCTCTTCGGTCACCGCCAGTCCGAGCACGTCGGCGTAGAAAGCACGCGAGCGCGCCAAATCGGTCACCACGAGTTCCATGTACGCGCAGCGCAGGATGTCCGGCGGCGGGCACGACGGGGTCGGGATCGGGTCAAGACTCATGACAGACGTCCTCTCAGCGCGCGCCGAAGATCGGGTTGTGGGCCTCGCCCAGATTGATGTGCACCGCCTGCTGGTCGGTGTAGAAGTCGATCGAGCGGTAGCCGCCCTCATGCCCCAGCCCGGAGGCCTTCACTCCGCCGAACGGGGTGCGCAGGTCGCGGACGTTGTTGGAGTTGAGCCACACCATGCCTGCCTCGACCGACTGCGCGAACGTGTGCGCCCGCTTCAGGTCGTTCGTCCAGACATACGCGGCGAGCCCGTATTTGGTGTTGTTCGCGAGTTCCAGCGCCTCTTCCTCGCTGTCGAACGGGGTGATCGCGACGACCGGGCCGAAGATCTCCTCCTGGAAGATCCTGGCGTCCGGTTTGACGTCGGCGAACACGGTCGGCGCGACGTAGTTTCCGGTCGGGAAGCCTTCGGGACGGCCACCGCCCGCGACGAGCCTGCCCTCGGTCTTGCCGAGTTCGACGTAACTCATGACCTTCGCGTAGTGCTCGGGGTGCACGAGCGCGCCGACCTCGGTCTTCGGGTCACGCGGGTCGCCGACGACCACCCGCTCGGCCTGCGCGGCGTAGCGCTCGACGAACTCGTCGTAGACCGCGCGCTCGACCAGAATCCGGCTGCCCGCGGTGCAGCGCTCCCCGTTCAGGGAGAAGACACCGAAGATCGTCGCGTTGATCGCGGCTTCGAGGTCGGCGTCGGCGAAGACGATGGCAGGCGACTTGCCGCCCAGCTCCATCGACAGTCCTTTGAGGAACGGCGCGGCGTTGGCGAAGATCAGGCTGCCGGTCCCGCTCTCGCCGGTGAACGAGATCAGCGGGACGTCGGGGTGCTTCACCAGCGCGTCGCCCGCGTCCTCGCCGAACCCGTTGACCAGGTTGAAAACCCCTTGCGGCAGACCGGCTTCTTCGAAGATCCCGGCCCACAGCGACGCGGACAGCGGTGTGAACTCGGCGGGCTTGAGAACCACGGTGTTGCCGGTCGCGAGCGCGGGCGCGAGCTTCCACGACTCCAGCATGAACGGCGTGTTCCACGGCGTGATCAGGCCCGCGACACCGATCGGCTTGCGGTTGACGTAGTTGACCTGGCGGCCGGGCACCTTGTAGACGTCATCGGCCTGCGCGACGATCAGGTCGGCGAAGAACCGGAAGTTCTCGGCGGCGCGGCGCGCCTGGCCGAGCGCCTGCGAGATCGGCAGGCCCGAGTCGAAACTCTCCAGCTCGGCCAGGCGGGCGTCGCGTGACTCGACGAGGTCGGCGACGCGGTGCAGCACGCGGGAACGCTCACGCGGCAGCAGCTTCGGCCAAGGTCCCTCGGTGAACGCGCGGCGCGCGGCGGCGACGGCGCGGTCGATGTCGGCCTTCTTCCCGGCCGCCGCCAGCAGGTAGTCCTTGTTGGTGACCGGGTCCAGCACACCGAACGTCGCGCCGTCCGCCGAGTCCGCGAACTCGCCGTCGATGTAGTGCCGGATCCGGTCCGGCAGGCCGTCGGGGACCTGCCGGGGCGTGCTCTCACTCAAGGTATCTCCTCGGTTCGCTTGTCTAAGAAGGCCTGCATGGTGGCCCAGCGGTGATTGCGCGCGGCGAGTTCGATCTCCAGCGGATCGGCCTTGTCCGCGATCAGGCTCAGGATGTGCTTGTGCTCTTCGACCGACGCCCTGGCGCGGCCCGGCACGAAGGTGAACGTCGAGTCGCGCAGCCCGGACAGCCGGGTCCAGCCCTGCCGGACGAGCTCCAGGATCTGCGGGTTGGGGCAGCATTCGAACAGCTGCGAGTGGAACTGCTGGTTCAGCGTGGTGAAGGTGTGCGCGTCGAAGCTGTCGAGCAGCGTCACCATCCGGTCGTTGATCGCGCGGGCCCGGTCGAGGTCCGCCTCGGTCAGCGCGGGCGCCGAGAGCGAGGTCGCGATGCCCTCGATCACGCCGAGCGTCTGCATCGAGTGCAGGTACTCGTTCTCGTCGACCATCGCGACGCGCGCGCCGACGTTGCGCTCGAAGGTCACCAGCCGCTCGGCCTCGAGCCGCCGGATCGCCTCGCGCACCGGGACCACGCTCATCTTGAGCTCCGCGGCGATCTCGGCGAGCACGAGCCGGTAGCCGGGGCCGTACTCGCGCCGCTGGATCTTGCGCCGGAGCCAGTCGTAGGCGAGCTCGGACTTGCTGACCCGTTCGCCGACGACGCTGTTCACTGTGTCTTCCGCCATGCCGTATACCTTTCACGCCAGGCCGCGTCCGGCGGGAAGAGGCCCTCGATCGGCTGACCCTGCGCGACCTGCTCGGCGATCCAGGCGTCCTCTTCCTCCTGGGCGAACGCGGCCTCGGCGACCTCTTGTGCCAGGTGTGGCGGGATCACGATCACCCCGTCCGAGTCACCGACGATGATGTCGCCCGGCAGCACGGCAGCGCCACCGCAGGCGATGGCGACGTCGGTGTCCCACGGCACGTGCTTGCGGCCGAGCACGGCCGGGTGCGGCCCTGCCGAGAAGACCGGCAGCCCCGTTTCGGCGACCGTGTCGAAGTCGCGCACCCCGCCGTCGGTGACCACCCCGGCCACTCCCCTGGAACGGGCCCGCAGCGCCAGCACGTCGCCGAGCGTGCCCGCGTCCCGCTCGCCGCGTGCCTCGATGACGATCACCTCGCCGCTTTCGACGGAGTCGAACAGCCGCTTCTGGGCGTTGTAGCCACCACCGTGCGACTTGAAGAGGTCTTCGCGGTTGGGCAGGTAGCGCAGTGTCCGCGCGCGGCCGACGATCTTGGCGCCGGGCTGGTTGGCGCGCACCCCGTCGATGATCACGTTGTTCAGCCCGCGCTTGCGCAGCTGCGCGGACAGGCCCGCGACCGGCGTGCGCCGCAGCAGCTCGCGCAGCTCGTCGGTGAACGGGTTCTCGTCGGGCAGGCCGGCCTCCGCCCGTGACCCCCAGGCTTCGGCCCGCTGCGCGTCGTCGACGGCTGGCCTGGACCCGACGTCCGAGAACGGCGTCTCGCCCTGGGTGACCGTGGTGACCAGGCGCCCGGTGCTCGGCCCGCCAGGGACGTCGACCTCGACTTCGACGACGTCACCCGGCACGACCACGGTCGAGCCCGCCGGCGTGCCCGTGAGGATGACGTCCCCGGTTTCGAGGGTGAAGTGCTGTGAGAGATCGGAAACGAGCTGAGCCAGCGGAAAGATGAGCCCGGCGGTGGTGTCGTCCTGCCGCAGGTCGCCGTTGACCCAGGTGCGTACCCGCAGCCCGGCCGGGTCGGTTTCCCTGGCGTCGATCAGGCCGGGGCCGAGCGGGGTGAACCCGTCGCCACCCTTCGAGCGGACGTTGGAGCCCTTGTCGGCGCCGCGCAGATCGTAGAGGCCGAAGTCGTTGGCCGCGGTGACGGCGGCGACGTGGTCCCAGGCGTTTTCCAGCGGGACCCAGCGCGCCGGGGCGCCGATGACCAGCGCGATCTCGCCTTCGAACGCCAGCAGTTCGGTGCCTGCCGGGCGTTCGACCGAGCCGCCGCTCGGCGCGACCGAGCTGGACGGCTTGAAGAAGTACGACGGCGCCTGCGGACGACGTCCACGCTGCCCGGCACGCGAGGCGTAGCTGAGGTGGACGGCGATGATCTTGCCTGGCCGGTCCAGTGCTTCGAAGGTCTCCATCGCTCCCGGTTCCGCTCGCTTCGGCCTTGCATCGTATTTCATAACGTATATGATCCTGCGGCACAGTGGCAAGTCGTGCTTGCCGCCTCTGGGGGATCGATTCGATCCGTGCGGGCCGCTCGGCCGAAGACAAAGGAGTCCACATGTCTCATCCAGCGCAGACCAGGCCGGTAGCGGCTCCCCCTGACCGGCGGCGGGTGGCTTTCGCCACGGTCGTCGGCACCACCGTCGAGTGGTACGACTTCTTCGTATACGCCTCCGCGGCCGGGCTCGTCTTCACCAAGCTGTTCTTCGCCGGTCTCGGCGCGAACAGCACGCTCATCGCGTTCGCGACGGTCGGCGTGAGCTTCCTGTTCCGGCCGCTCGGCGCGTTCCTGGCCGGGCATTTCGGCGACAAGTACGGCAGGCGCGGGGTGCTGGTGTTCACCCTGGTACTGATGGGCGCGGCGACCGCGCTCATCGGCGTGCTGCCCACGTTCGCGCAGATCGGCGTCGCGGCGCCGATCCTGTTGATAGTGCTCAGGATCCTGCAGGGCATTTCGGCGGGCGGCGAGTGGGGCGGCGCGGTGCTCATGGCCGTCGAACACGCGCCGGCGAACCGCCGAGGCCTCTTCGGCGCGTCCCCGCAGATCGGTGTCCCGCTGGGTCTTCTGCTCGCTTCGGGTGTGCTGGCGCTGGTCAACCTGCTCGCGCCAGGCCAGGCGTTCTTGGACTGGGGCTGGCGAATCCCGTTCCTGCTCAGCATCGGGCTGATCCTCATTGGACACTGGGTCCGCCGCCGCGTCGAGGAAAGCCCGGTGTTCAAGGAGATCGCCGAACGCCGTGAGCGGACGAAGACGCCGATCGTGCGGTTGTTCCGCAAGCACACCCCGCTCGTGCTGGTCGCCGCGCTCGTGTTCGCGGGCAACAGCGCGGTGGGCTACATGACGACCGGCGGCTACATCCAGAACTACGCGACCAAACCCGGCGGGCTCGCACTCGACCGCGGACCGGTGCTGTGGGCGGTGACGGCCTCCGCGGCCACCTGGCTGCTGTCGACCTGGGCCGCCGGCGCGGTGTCCGACCGGATCGGCCGCCGGAACACCTATCTGATCGGCTGGGGCGCGCAGCTCGTGGGCGTGTTCGCGTTGTTCCCGCTCGTCGACACCGGCAGCATCGGGCTGCTCGCGCTCGCCCTGATCATCCTCAGCGCCGGGACCGGCTTCACCTACGGGCCGCAGGCGGCGTTCTACACGGAGCTTTTCCCCGCCTCGATCCGGTTCTCCGGCGTGTCGATCTCGTACGCGCTGGGCGCGATCATCGGCGGCGCGTTCGCGCCCACCATCGCGACGGCGCTGGTGAGCGCGACGGGCACGTCGACTTCGGTGGCGATCTACCTGGCCGGCATGACGGTCGTGGGGTTGATCGCGACGCTGCTGCTGCGTGACCGTTCGGGCATCCCGCTGGGGCCGGACAACGAAGCCGAGCAGGCGGCCAGTCCACTGCGGTTTTGAGGGCTCGTGAGTGGTACGGCCGGTTCTAACCGGCCGTACCACTCACGACCCCAGTGCGTCGCGGACGGCCTTGGCCGCCCGGGCGAGCCGGGCCGCGATGTCCGACGGCGCATGCGGGCTCGACAGGTAGACGGCGGCGAGCGCGGCGGGACCGTTGCCGCGCAAGGGAAGTGGCACCGCGACCGCGCTCAGGTTCTCGATCACCTCGCCGTGACTGTCCGCGTAGCCGCGGGTGGTCACCTCCCCCACGGCCGCGCGCGCGGCCACGGGCCAGTCCTCCGGCGGCAGTTGCGCGAGTACCGCCCGGCCCGGCGCGCCCGCCGTGATCGGATGCCGCGACCCCGGACGCTGCGCGACGGACGCGATGGCGTGCCGGGGTTCCACGCTGACCAGGGTCACGCACTCGTCGTGGTCGAGCACGGCGACGAAACACGTCATGCCGAGCTCGTTCGCGGCCGTTGTCAGTTCAGGGAGCGCGGCCGCCTGCAAGTCATGCGCGACGCCGGCCGCGAGCGCGGCCAGGCGCGCGCCCAGTTCGAACTTTCCCGACGCGTCACGGACGAGCAGGCCGTGATCCTCCAGCGTGCGGATGAGCCGGTAGGCGATCGAGCGATGCACGGCCAGCCGCTCGGCGATCTGGTCGACGGTCAGCGATTCCTGGGCGTCCGCAAGCACTTCGAGCACGCGGATGCCGCGGCTGAGCGTCTGGGATGCGGTCATCTCATGTCTCCTCGTGGTTGCGCGGGCGCGACACCATCGTATACGATCTGATTCGATAGTTGAATTAAGTGTTCTATTATAGAACTGCACCTCCCCCTTCGAGGAGGAATCAACGATGATCGCCCGTGAAACCGGTTTTTCCCCGGGCTCCAAGCTGTACCGGCCCGCCGCGCACTTCTTCCGCGGCAGCCTCGGCCGGTTCGTCACCGGCGTCGCCGTGGTGACGTTCGACGCGACCACCGCGGACGGGTCGGTGAAACGCCACGGGCTCACGGTGAACTCGTTCACCGCCGTGTCCATGGACCCGCCGCTGGTGCTGGTTTCCATCCAGCGCACCGTGAAAAGCCACGACTTTCTCAAGGACTGCGCCTTTTCGGTGAACATCCTCGGCGCGGAACAGCAGGCGCTGGCCATGAACTTCGCGGGAAAGCCGACCCCGGAAGGCGCGCCGGTCTGGGAAGAAGGCGAGCACGCGCCCCGGCTCGCCGGTGTGCTGAGCTGGTTCGAATGCACGCCGTGGGCCGGCTACGACGGCGGCGACCACACGCTGTTCCTCGGCCGGGTCGCCGACTACGACTACCGCACCGGTGACGCGCTCGGCTTCGTCAACGGGGCGTTCTCCACCATCCACGAATCCACCCAGGGCCACGAATCCCTGTTCTGACCGCTAGGAGCCACCGCAATGGGAGCACGCACCGGAGCGCAGTATCTCGACAAGCTCAACGCGATGACGCCCGAGCTGTACGTCGACGGCGACAAGGTGACCTCGAAGGTCGCCGAGCACCCGGCGTTCCGCAACAACGCACTGACCTACGCGAAGCTGTTCGACCTGCAGCACCACCCGGCGCATCGCGACATCCTCACCTATGAGTCCCCCACGACGGGTGACCGCGTCGGCACCTCGTTCCTGGTGCCGCGCGGCGAGGAGGACCTCAAGCGCCGCCGCGCCGCGTTCTCCGTGTGGGCCCAGGAATCGAACGGCTTCCTCGGCCGCTCCGGGGACTACATGAACTCCTCGCTCACCGCGCTGGCGACCGCGAAGACGTTCTTCGCCAAGGCGGACCCCGTTTTCGGCGAGCGCATCGAGGCCTACTACGAACTCGCCCGCGAGAACGACTGGCTCGCCACGCACACGCTGATCCCGCCGCAGGTCAACCGCGCGGTCTCGGGCAGCCAGCAGGGCGGCGGCAACCTCGCCGCGAAGATCGTCGAGGAGCGCCCCGACGGCATCGTCGTCCGCGGCGCCCGCATGCTCGCCACCATCGCCCCGATCGCGGACGAGCTGCTGGTGTTCCCGTCGACGGTACTGCGCGGCACCCCCGAGGACGCGCCGTACTCCTACGCCTTCGCGATCCCGAACGACGCACCCGGCCTCAAGTACTACTGCCGTTCACGCCTGGACCACGGCAACTCCCACTTCGACGAGCCACTCGCGTCCCGCTACGAGGAGATGGACGCGGTCGTCGTGTTCGACGACGTCTTCGTCCCCAACGACCGCGTGTTCCTGCTGGGCCACCCCGAACTCTGCAACGCCTGGTACGCCGAGACCGGCGCGGGCGCGCTCATGACCCACCAGGTCGTCACCCGCACGCTGGCCAAGACGGAGTTCTACCTCGGCCTCGCCAGCGAGATCGCCGCGGCCATCGGCATCGGCGGCTTCCAGCACATCCAGCAGGACCTGGCCGAGCTGATCTCCTATGTGGAGCTGGAAAAAGCGGTACTGCGCGCGGCCGAGGCCGACGGCTCCCTCAGCGCCGACGGCGTGTTCCTGCCGAAATGGGAGACCCTCAACGCGGCCCGCAACTGGTACCCCACCAAGGTTTCCCAGCGCCTGCCGGAGATCATCCGCAAGTTCTCGGCATCGGGGCTCATGGCGCTGCCGAGCGAAGCCGACTTCGACACCGACGGCCGCGCGGACATCGACACCTACCTGCAGTCGGCCACCCTGCCCGCGCGGGATCGGGCGCGGTTGTTCAAGCTGGCGCTCGACGCCTCGGTCTCGAGCTTCGCGGGACGGGAAGCCTTGTACGAGTACTTCTTCTTCGGAGACCCCGTCCGCATGGCCGCCGCCCACGTCAACGCCTACGACCGCGAACCCCTCCAGGCCCGGGTCCGCGACTTCCTCGCCCGCGAGGCCCACTAAAGGAGTCGTGAGTGGTACGGCCGGTTCTAACCGGCGAAAACACTCACGACCAAGTCATGCGCAGTCGACCGCGACCTGTTCGCCGCGGGCCAGACGGACCGGCTTTTCCAGGGCGAGGGTTCCGTCGGGGCGGGTGCAGCGCAGCGTCCAGTCCTCGGGCACGACCTTGCCGTCGCGGCCGGGACGGACCGAGGGGTTGACGTCCCACGTGAAGGCGCCCGGGGCGGTCATCGTCGAGGTCAGCGAGGACGGAAAGGAGACCGAGGGATCCGCCGTCGGTGCCGTGAACGACTTGGTCAGCGTCAGCACCGCGCCCGCGGGCGCGGTGCCGGTCACGACCGCGTGCAGCGTGCGGTCACCGGCGGCTTCGGCGTCGCGCAGCAGGGATTCGCGGGTTCCGCCGTCGGCGCGCAGGAAGGGGTCGGTGCCGAGGTACTGGTCGATCACCGCGCGCTGGAACGGGTCGTGGTTGTCGTCGCCGCCGAGTTCGGTCTCGAAGCCGAGGCCGCCGGTCGTGTAGTACGACCACTCGCTCGTGCTGCCACTGGTCTCGTACAGCTCGCGGCTGCGGACACTGCGGTAGCCGTTGGCCGAAGCCATCGCCTCCCCCAGCTTCGCGTACACCGCCTCGTCAGGTGTGTCACGGGTCGTGCGCTGGCCCGGCGGGCGCAGGTTCATCGCGGCGAAGGTGTGCAGGCTGACCAGCACCGTGACCTGACGCGACGAGACCAGATCACGGACGTTGCGGGTCTCCGGCTCGGAAAACGGGGCAGAGCCTCGGAAATCATCGGCGTGAGTGTCCGAACCGGACCCGACGCCGCCCCAGTTGACGCCGTAGTTGCGGTTGAGGTCGACGCCACCGTCGGGAGCGGCCACACAGGCGGCGCGCGTGGTGAACCCGGCGCAGTTGCGGCGTTTGGCTTCGACGTCGCCGGAGCGGGAAATGTCGTAGCCATCGGGGTTGACCACCGGCACGACGATCACCCGCACTCGATCCAGCAACGCCGTCACCCTCGGGTCGCGGGCGTCCTGCTGCGCGAGGTCGTAGGCGAACTCGACACTCACGTCCGCGGTCGGCCACTCCCCCGCGTGATGGGCGCCCAGCAGCAGGAAAACCGGCTTGCCGTCGGCGGCGGCGACCCCGTGCGTGATCTCCACGCCGTTGACCTCGGCCCCGAGCACCGACTTGAACGGCAGTTTCACCGGCTTGACGATGTCCGGCCGCGCGGTCACCAGCGAACCCAGGTCCGTCCCGACCTCCGCGTACGTCCGGTAGCCGGCGCGCCCGCTCGGCAGTTTCGAAGCCCCGCCGGGATGCGTCACCCGTTCGAACGCGGCGGCGGCCGCCGCGGGGTCGGCGACGGCCGGGACCGTGCTCGTCGGCGGCGGCGGCGGGGGCGGGGGTGAAGCCACCGGAGCGGAACACGCCACCAAAGCGGCGAGCAGGACCGGCGTGCAACGGCGCATCATCGTGGCATCCTCAGCACTGGCTTGAGCACTTCGCCACCGTGCGCGGCGGCGAAGGCGTCCTCGATCTTTTCCAACGGGAAGTACTCGACGAGTTCGTCGAACGGGAACCGGCCCTGCTTGTACAACTCGATCAGTGTGGTGATCAAGGGAATACTCCTCCCCTCACCACCGAGGATGCCGATCACCCGCTTGCCCCACAGCGTGCTCAGGTGGTCCAGCTCGACGCGCGCGTCCGCGGGCGCGCCGCCGATCAACGCGCAGACCCCGCGCATGCCGACGGAGTCGGCCGCCTGACGGCACACCGAGACGATGCCCGTGCACTCCAGGCTGAAGTCCGCCGGGCCACCGCAGATCTCGTGCACCGCGGCGACGGGATCGGTCGTGGCGGCGTCGATCGTGTCGGTCGCGCCGAACCGCTCGGCCAGCGCGAGCCTGGAGGCGTGCCGGTCGACCGCGATGATCCGCGTCGCGCCGGAACACCGCGCGGCCATCACCGCCGCCAGCCCCACCGAACCCGCGCCGTAGACCACGAGCGAGGACCCGGCGTGCGGGCGCAGCACGTTCAGCACCGCGCCCGCGCCGGTCGACAGCCCGCACGCGAGCGGGCCGAGCAGGTCCAGCGGGAGGTCGCGGTCCACCGGGACCAGCCCGCGATGCGGCACGACGGCGTGCGTCGCGAACGACGACTGCCCGAAGAAGTGGCTCGACAGCGGCGTCCCGTCCAGGTTCCGCAGCGCGCTACCGCCACCGACCAGCAGCTCCGCGAGCTTCGCGCAGTACCGGGGCTGCCCGTCGAGGCAGTTGCGGCAGGTGCCGCACCAAGGCCAGCCGAGCACGACGTGATCACCCTCGCGCACGGTGTCCACACCGGACCCGAGCGCCTCGACGACACCGGCGCCCTCGTGCCCGAGCACGCCGGGCAGCGGGAACGGCAGGTCACCGTGCCGGGTGATCGAGTCGGTGTGGCAGATCCCGGTCGCGACGACCCGCACCAGCACCTCGCCCGGCGCGGGCTCGGCGAGGTCGACCTCACGGGTGACGAACGGGCCGTGCAGCTCGTCCACCACCGCCGCGGTGATCTTCATGCGCTCGCCTTCCACAGCTCGGGGATCGCCAGCGCCCGGTCGGCCAAGTCGGCGGGCACTTCGGGATGAGCGGGATTGACCCGCACCAGCCGGGCGCCGGGTGTGCTACGGGTGACGCTCTCGGCCGGCCACCTGATCACCGACGGCGTGCTGAGCCCGGCGCCGATCTCCAGCACCACCAAACGGGCGTCCGGCGGCAGGTCACGCCGCCAGCGCGCGATCCGCCGCCCGTGTTCCTCGTACGGGTCGCCGATGTATTCAGGTCCTTTGTGGACGTTGAGGAACACCGGACCGCCGCAGCGCGGGCAGGCCGGGATCGCGCTGACCGTCCCACGCTCGGGGTCGTAAGTGGACAGCGCCGCGTCGATGATCGGCTTGCTGGGCCACGTTTCCCGGGTACATGGTGTTTCGCATTGGTACCGGGCGTAGTCGCCCTGCGGAGTCCAGACCCGCGCCGCGTCGAAACCGTTGCGTTCGAACAGTCCGTCCACATTGGATGTCATGACGTAGTGGTCCCGCGCACCGATCAGCGAGCGAAGCCGTTCGTACACCGGATGCGGGCCCTCACCGAACCGGATGTCGTTGACGTGCACGGACCAATAGCCCCACAACAGGTCCGGCGGCAGCCGCAGGCCGATCAGCTGGTACCTGGCGCGCAGGCCGAGCCGGTGCAGCACCGGGAACAGCTCGGCGAACCGCCGCGTGTCGCCGTAGTCGTACCCCGCGGCGACCGACAAACCCGCACCGGCGGCGACGAGCACGTGCGTCGCCTCGTCCATCCAGCGCCGCAAGGTCCGGTTCACAGCAGCTCCCGGTAAGCAGCGTCATCCTCGGCCCCGAAGGTGGTGAAGATGACCCGATCGAACCGCCCTGGATGCGCGCCGAGCCAGCCCGCGACGGTCTCCAGCGCGATCTCGGCGGCCCGCGCCCTGGGAAACCCGAAGACACCGGTGCTGACACCGCAGAACGCCACGGTCCGGATGTCGCCGACCTCGGCGGCGACATCCAAACAGGACCGATAGGACGACTCGAGCGCTTCCTCGTGCCACAACTCGACCGGGCCCTCGACGATCGGCCCGACCGTGTGCAGCACATACCGCGCGGGCAGGTGATAACCCCGGGTGATCTTGGCTTCCCCGGTGACCTCCGGCGCGCCCTGCATGGTCATGATCCGCTGGCAGTCGGCACGCAGCCGCGGCCCGGCGACCTCGTGGATCGCGTTGTCGACACAGCCGTGCATGGGCCGGAAGCACCCCAGCAGCGCACTGTTCGCGGCGTTCACGATCGCGTCCGCCGCCAGCGTCGTGAGGTCACCGCGCCACAGCACCGTCCGCTCCGCCGCCGGATACGCCGTACCGGGAAACCGCTGGGCGATCGTCGGCAACGTACGCGCGTCGAACGCTTGCCGCCGCAGGCGTTCTCCGCCCAGCAAGGCATCCAGGGCCGCGTTCAAACTCGGATCCAGCCGCCCCGGCTCGCGGACGGTGAGCACGGCACGCAACGCCTGCCGCACCCCCGGCCAGTTGCCGGGATCGGTATGCGGGCTGAGCAGTTGCAACGCGGTCTCGGCCAGTTCGGGCAGCCGCTCCGGTCCCGCGGGCGGACCCGCCGGGACGAACGGCTCGTCCAGCTCGATCGCCTCGCGGTAGGCGCTCAGCGCGATGGTGGTGATCACCGAAAACTCCAGAAGCTCAGAAGGGGTACCGGCCGTGATGACCGGCGACGGTCACCCAGCGGGTCGCGGTGAAGGCGTCGACGCCCCACCGGCCGCCGAAACGCCCGTACCCGGTGGATTTGACTCCGCCGAACGGGGCCTGCGGCTCGTCGTCGACGGTCTGGTCGCCGACGTGCACGATGCCCGTGCGCAGCCGCCTGGCCAGCGCGAGCCCGCGCCGGGTGTCCTCGGTGAGCACACCGGCGGTCAGGCCGTATTCGGTGTCGTTGGCGATGGAGACGGCTTCGTCGTCGTCCTCCACGGTGACGACCGTGACGGCGGGCCCGAAGATCTCCTCACGGAAGATCCGCATGCGCGGCGTGACCCCGTCGAGCACGGTCGCGGGATACCGCGTGCCGTCCCGGTCGCCGCCGCCCGCCCGGACCCTGGCGCCGTCCGCGACCGCCTCGGCGACCAGTTCGGACACTCGCCGCGCCGCGCTTTCGGTGATCAGCGGGCCCACCACGGTCGACTGGTCCGCCGGGTCGCCGTGCGGCAGCCCGGCCACCTTGGCGGCGAGCCGGACGGTGAACTCCTCGGCCACCGACCGGTGCACCAGCACCCGGTCCGCCGACATGCAGATCTGGCCCGCGTTGTGGAAAGCGCCGAAGGTGACGGCGTCGACCGCGTGGTCGAGGTCGGCGTCGTCGAGCACCAGCACCGCGTTCTTCCCGCCCAGTTCGAGCACGGCGGGCTTGATGTTCTCGGCCGCGGTGGTGCCGATGACCCGGCCCACCCGCGTCGAACCGGTGAAGTTGACCATCCGGACCTGCGGGTCGGCGATCAGTGTCTTGGCGACCTCGGCGGCGTCGGACCGGGCGTTGGTCACCACGTTGAGCACGCCGGGCGGCAGCCCGGCCTCGCGCAGCACATCGGCGATGAGCAGCCCGGACGCGATCGGTGCGTCCTCGCTGGGCTTGAGCACCGCGGTGTTGCCGACCGCCAGCGGCACCGCGATCGACCGCGTGCCCAGTATGACCGGGGCGTTCCACGGCGAGAACGCCGCGATCACCCCGAGCGGCTCACGCACGGCGAGCGAGAGCCGGTCGGCCGGTTCGGTGGCGAGCACCTCGCCGAGCGGCTGGGTGACCACGGCGGCCGCCTCGCGCAGCATGTTCGCGGCCAGCGCGGTGTTGAACCGCGCCCACGAACTCACGCCGCCGACCTCGTGCGCCATCAGCTCGACCACTTCCGCGGCCCGTGCCTCGAGAATGTCGGCCGCCCGCAGGAAGATCCCGCGCCGGACGGACGGCGCGGTGGCCGCCCACGGCTCGAAGGCACGCTGCGCCGCGTCGACCGCGCGCACGATGTCGGCGGGGCCACCGGCCGCCACCGTGGCGTAGACGCCGCCCGTGTACGGGTTCAGGTCCTCGGTGGTCCGCCGTTCCCAGGCGGGGACGTCCTTGCCGTCGATGAAGAGTTCGCGCTCGATGACCACGTTCGCCTCTTTCGTCTCAGTGGATCAGAACAGGCCGTTGCCGTGCGGCAGTTCCGCCGGGATCGGCGCGATCACGTCCCAGTGTTCGACGATCTTGCCGCCGTCGACCCTGAACAGGTCCCAATAGGCGACCGGCTCGCCGAATTCGCCTTCGGACTGCAGGAGCACGAGATCGCCTTCCGCGACGACGCGGTGCACGGTCCGGTAGACCAGGTTCTTGCCCTGCCCGGCCCACTTCGCCGCGGCGGCACCGAATCCGTCCAGCCCGTCGGCCGCTTCGGGATTGTGCTGCAGGTAGGTTTCCGTCGAAATGTAGTCGGTGAGCACCGAATAGTCCGCGTCCTTGAGAATTCGCTCAGCGAATTCCGTGACGATCTTCCGGCTCTGCTCGGTCAGTTCGGCCGCGCCCGGCTCGGCGGCGCCATCGGTCTGGGAACGGCCGCTCGCGGTCTCGGTCACGACCGGTGTCAGCGCGTCCCAGTGCTCGGCCAGCTTGCCGTTCTCGACACGGAAGAGGTCGAAAGCGACCAGCGGTTCGGGGCCGAAACCGTGATAGGTGCCGTGCAGCGCGACGAGGTCGCCGTCCTGGATGACCCTGGCGAGTTCGTAGCGGAAGCCGTCGGGCAGGTTCGTGACGAGACCACGCAACGCCTCGGGGCCGTCGCCGGCGAGCGAGCTGTGCTGGCGGTAGTTCGCGGCGACCCAGCGATCGACCGCAGAAGGGTCCTTGTCGCCGAAGAGTTCGCCTGCCGCCTTGAGTACCAATTCCTTGTTGTCCATGCCGATCAATCTGCTCTGTCGCGCTCGGACAAACGAGGTAAGATCAGGAACTGTCATGGTCAAAAGTGGACACACCTCAGTCGTGCAGCTCGGGTTCGCCAACCCGGAGCGGCCCCAGCTCGGCATCGAAGTGCTCGACTACGCGACCCTTCGGCACCGTTTATCAGCGAAATTGGTCAATGCGGTGCACCGGACGGACTTCCACCAGCTGTTCCTGTTCACCAGCGGGGCAGGCAAGACGATGGTCGATTTCGTCGACCACCCCTGCACGTCGACCACGCTGCTCTACGTCAGCCCCGGCCGCGTGCTGCGCCTGCCGCGTGCCACCACACCCCGTGGCACGGTCCACGCGGTCATGATCCTGTTCACCGCCGCGTTCCCGCCGCCACTCGAACGGTTCGCGCCGCTGCCCGATCCGTTCGGCCCGGTCGCGTGGACCGTCCCCGCCGATGAGGACGGCAGGCTCCGCCAAGCCGTGCTGGAACTCAAGGCCGAGTACCGGCGGGCCGCGGAGGAACCGGAAACCCAAGCGGTCACGGTGGAACTGCTCCGCCAGCTGCTGGGCGCACTGCTGTTGCGCGTGCGACGCCTGCCGATCACCGACCGGGAAGCCCGGCCGACCGACTCGCACGACGAGACGTTCCAACGTTTCCAGCGCGAGCTCGAGCAGTCTTTCGCCACGACCAGGGTGGCCGCCGACTACGCCGCCCGCGTCGGCTATTCGGCACGCAGCCTCAACCGGCTGTGCCTGGCGGCGACAGGGCAGACCGCGAAGACGCTGATCGACGCGCGCGTCGCGCTGGAGGCCAAGCGGCTGCTCGTGCACACCGAACTGCCGGTCACCACGATCGGGCACCGGCTCGGTTTCAGCGAGCCGACCAACTTCGGCAAGTTCTTCGCCCGCGAGGCCGGCCTGTCACCCGGCGCCTTCCGCGACCGCGAACGCGGTTGACCGACATTTTCCGCCCTTTCTCAGAAGGCGCCGACATTCGTCCTTGACATGCCGGACAACTGCGAGCAACACTCGGTCAAGCGCCGCTAATCGGCATACCAAGTCCGAATGTCGGACCGCGGTCTTCTCAGTCGGCACGCCCCACTGGCAGAAAGGATCGGGTGGAAACGTGTCCTCATCTTCAGTCGCGCTCGACACCGAATTGGCCACCATCGAGGTGCTCCACACCGTGCTCGCCCATCAGCGGCGGCATCGTGACGGTGCCTGCACCGGCCGGATCTGCTTGCGCTGCATGCGTTTCCACCTCGACTCCGTGCGCGCCACGATGGAACGAGGCGCCCCGATCGAATTCGTGCTCCCCGCCTTTCCGGCGAAATCACCGAATCCCGCGAAGGTGCTGAGCCCGTTACCCGACACCGCCGAAGAACTCGCACTCCGTTTCCTGAATTCACTATGCGAACGAATTGCGGAGATCTACCCGCCCGGCGCGCGTATTTCGATCTGTTCGGACGGCCGCGTGTTCAGTGATCTGATCGGCGTGCCCGATGACCACGTCACCGCCTATCAGCGTGGCCTGGAACGGATGATCCGGCGGATCGGCGCGCAGCACCTGAGCCAGTTCACCCTCGACGACGTCTACACCGGCGCCCATCACGACGAAATGCGCAAGGTGCTCGACGCCGGCTACGGCTACGACCACGCCGACCTGCGCGCGGAGGTCAAAGCCGGTGGCCACGCGCTCGCGCTCTACCGCGGCATCACCCGGTTCATGCTGGAAGACCAGCTCACCCCCGGCTACACCGGCACCAAGGCCGCGCTGCAGCGCAAATGCCGCGACCTCGCGTACGGCGTGATCTCGCGCAGCAAGGCCTGGGGCGACCTGCTCGGTGAGCTCTTCCCGCACGCGGTCAGGCTGTCGATCCACCCGCAGGCGTGCGCCACCGGCAAGATCGGCATCCTGCTCGCGGAAACCCCGGACAGCTGGCTCACGCCGTGGCACAGTGTCGCCGTCGAATCGGGCGGCACGTTCACACTCATGAAGCGCGCCGAGGCCGAGAAGGCAGGCGCCCAGCTCGTCTACGTGGCGGGCAAGCCCAGCTACTACAGCCTCGCACCGGCGGCGGAGCTCGAACCGTGGCAGCGACTGTGCGCCTGACCGGCCTCTCCCCGATCGGCGTCCGCGTCGACGCCGAACCCGGCCAGGACGTCCGCGCGCTGCCCGTGGACGAGCTGCGCGAGCTCGCGCGAACCAGGCTTGTGGTGCTGCTGCGCGGTTTCACCGGCCCCGCCGACCCCGAAGAACTCGCGCGCTGGGCGGACGGCTGGGGTTCCCCAGGTCCCGTGCTCGACAGTGACGAGGAGCCTGACGGCGGCCGGGTGCCGATCCACTGGGACGGGCTGGGACACCCCGAGATCCCGGAGTTCCAGATCTTCGCCTGCGTCCGGTCCGGCTCCGGCGGGCACACGACCTTCACCGACACCGCGCGCCTCGCGGCCGACGCCGATCCCGGGACCTTGCGGCGCTGGCGCTCGGTTTCGGTCACCTACCGGGTCCGCGGCACGGGCGCGCGCACCCCGGTGGTGGCCGCGCATCCGGTGCACGGGACGCCGGTGCTGCGGTTCCACGAACCGGCCGACGAGGACTCGCCGCTCGCGGGCTGGCCGGACCATCAGTTCGACGGCCTGCCCGCGGAAGCGGTGCCGGGCTTCCTCGGCGAGCTCCGCGCGGCGTTGCGCGACCCGAAGTACCAGTACGTCCACGCCTGGCAGGAGGGCGACTTCCTGATCGCCGACAACCACACCCTGTTGCACGGCCGCGAGTCCGGCGCCGCCGGGCGGCACCTGCGCCGCGTGCACATCCTGACCCCTCACTAGGAGAACCCGCCATGTCCATCGAAGTCACCCGGCTCGACCCGTTCGGCGTCGTGGTCCGGCCGGCCCAGGCGGGCGCGCCGCTGGCCGACCTCGACGTGCCGCCGCTGCGCGAGCTCGTCCGCGAGCATCATTTGCTGCTGCTGCGTGGTTTCGGCACGTTCGCCTCGGCCGACGAGCTGTCCGCGTACGCCGAGCGCTGGGGCGAGATCACCGAATGGCCGTTCGGCACGGTGCTGGAACTGGTGGAACGCGAGCAGCCAGAGGACCACATCTTCGACCACAGCTACATGCCGATGCATTGGGACGGCATGTACCGCGAGCACGTGCCCGAATTCCAGGTCTTCCACTGTGTCAAGGCGCCAGGTGGCGGCGACGGCGGTGAGACGACATTCTCCAACACCACCGCGGTACTGGCGTCGGCCACCGCGGAGACCCGCGAGCGGTGGTCGAAGGTGACCGGGAACTACTACCGGAAGATGGAGTACTACGAAAGCGTTTGCGTCTCGCCCTTGGTGACAACACACCCGGACACCGGCGCCCCGGTGCTGCGGTACCAGGAGCCGACCGACCCGACCGACGTCGACTTCATCAACCACCCCGATCTGGAGTTCACCGGCCTGGATGGTGATGAGCTCGCCGATGTCCACAAGAGCCTGCGTGAAGCGCTCTACGCGCCGGAGCACTTGTACGCGCATGCCTGGCAGAGCGGTGATCTCGTCGTCACCGACAACTACACACTGCTGCACGGCCGCAACGCCTTCACCGCGCACGCGCCCCGGCACCTGCGCCGCGTGCACGTGCTCGGCGAGCCACCACTGGTGAACCCGGCGCTGCAGCGATGACCAGCCAGATGTCGCTGATGACCGGCGCGGACTACCTGGAGAGCCTGCGCGACGGACGCGCGGTCTATGTCGACGGCGAGCGGGTCAAGGACGTGACCGAGCACCCGGCGTTCGCGAACTCCGCCAGGTCCATCGCGCGGCTCTACGACGCGATGCACGATCCGTCCACTTCGGACGTCCTCACCGGACTCGACGCCGGCGGCGTCCGCACGCACAAGTTCTTCAAGCCGAGCCGGTCGTCGGCCGACCTTCTCGAAGCACGTGAAGCCATCGAGACCTGGGCGAGGCTGGGCTACGGATTCCTTGGCAGGACACCGGAGTACAAAGCCGCCTTCATGTCGGGGCTCGGCGTCAACGCCGGGTTCTACGGCGACTTCGCGCCGAATGCCCGACGCTGGTACCGCGAGTTCTCCGCTCGCGCTCTGTACCTCAACCACGTGATCATCAACCCGCCGATCGACCGCAAACGCGCCGTGCACGACATGGAGGACGTGTTCGTGCACGCGGTCCGCGAGACCGACGCCGGAATCGTGGTCAGCGGTGCCAAGATGCTCGCGACCGGCTCGGCGATCACCAACGCCAGCTTCGTCGCCCCGGTCGCCTCCGCCGAACTGGCACCGGGCAAGGCCGAAGCGTTCGCGCTGGTCTTCTTCGCCCGCATGGACAATCCCGGTGTCAAACTCGTCTGCCGCACCCCGTACGCCCAGCGTGCCACGAGCCCGTTCGACTACCCGCTCTCCAGCCGGTTCGACGAGAACGACGCCGTGCTCCTGCTCGACGAGGCACTGATCCCGTGGGAAGACGTGCTCGTGTACCGCGACATCGAGCGGTCGACCGGGTTCTATGCCAAATCGGGCTTCGCGAACCTGTACAACTTCCAGTCCTCGATCCGGCTCGCGGTCAAGCTGGAGCTGATGGCCGGACTGCTTTCCCGTGGTGTCAAGGCGAACGGCACCGACACCTTCCGGGGCGTGCAGGCCGCCGTCGGCGAGCTGATCGGCATGCGGGACCTCGTGTGGGCGCTGTCGACGGCGATGGCGTGTGACCCCGAGCCCGCGACCGGCGGCACGGTCGTGCCCAAGCTCGAGCACGCGTCGGCCATGCGGATGTACAACGCACAGGTCTGGGACCGGGTGCATGAGCTGTTCGAGACCACGCTCGGCGGCGCGCCGCTGGTGGTCCCGTCCAGCGTCCGCGACCTCGCCAACCCCGAGCTGCGCGGCCTGATCGACCGCTTCTACCGCGGCGCCGAATCCTCGGCACACGACCGGATCAAGCTGTTCAAGCTGGTCTGGGACGCGATCGGCACCGAGTTCGGCGCGCGGCACGAGCTGTACGAGCGCAACTACTCCGGCAACGGCGAGCAGATCCGCCTCGACTCGCTGAAGTGGGCCACCCGCCGCGGCAGCCTGGCCCGCTACGAGGGGCTGGTCCAGGACTGTCTCGACGACTATGACACCGGCGGCTGGCGGCGCGGACCGTGGGTCGGCCCGAGCGAGGGAGTCTAGGCATGTGCGGCATCACCGGCTGGGTCGCGTTCGACCGCGACCTCACCCGCGAACCGGCCGTCGTCGAGGCGATGGCCGAGACGCTGCACCGGCGCGGGCCGGACGAAGGCGGCCAGTGGCTCGGCGAGCACATCGCGCTCGGGCACCGCCGGCTGTCCATCATCGACCTGGCACACGGCCAGCAACCCATGCGCACGCCCGAAAAGGGCCCGGACGGGCAGCCGGTCGCGGTCATCTCCTATGGCGGCGAGATCTACAACTACCGCGAGCTGCGCGCCGAGCTGACGAAGCTCGGGCACCGGTTCCGCACCGAGTCCGACACCGAGGTCGCGCTGCGTGCCTACCTCGAATGGGGTGAGCGGTTCGTCGACCGGCTCAACGGGATGTACTCGATCGCCATCTGGGACACGACCACGCAGGAGCTGCTGCTCGTGCGTGACCGTCTCGGTGTCAAGCCGCTGTACTACTACCCCACGCCCGGCGGTGTCCTTTTCGGATCGGAGCCGAAGGCGATCCTCGCCAATCCGCTCGCGCACGCGCGGGCGTCGGCCGAAGAACTCTGTGACGCGCTGCTGTTCATCCGCACGCCCGGCCGGGTCCCGTTCCAGGGCATGCGTGAGCTCAAACCGGGTCACGTGCTGCGCGTCGGCCACGGGAAGCTGCGGGAAAGCCGTTACTGGGCACTGGAATCGCGTCCGCACACCGACGACCTGCGTACCACGATCGACACCGTGCGCGACCTGCTCGACGACATCGTGCCCCGGCAGATGATCGCCGACGTGCCGCTGGTGTCGCTGCTCTCGGGCGGGCTGGATTCGAGCACGGTCACCGCGATCGCGCACCGGCACCGGCCGGGGCTCTCGACCTTCTCTGTCGACTTCACCGGCCACACCGAGAACTTCCAGGCCGACCCGATCCGCCCGACCCCGGACGGCCCGTTCGCGCTGGAGGTCGCGGAGTTCGTCGGCAGCGACCATCACGCGATCATGCTCGACCGGGCCGGGCTACTGGATCCCGGCGTGCGCGCGACCGTGCTGCGGGCCTGGGACCTGCCGTTCAACTTCGCCGACCTGGACGTCTCGCTGTATCTGCTGTTCAAGGCGGTCCGCGAGCACGCGACCGTGGCGCTGTCCGGCGAAGCGGCCGACGAGCTGTTCGGCGGCTACCTGTGGTTCACCGATCCCGGCGCCCGCGCGGCGACCACGTTCCCCTGGCTCGCGCTCGGCGCGCACCGCGGCCTCGACCCGCGGTCGCTGTTCCGCTCCTCGTTCGTCGACGCGCTGAACATCGCGGAGTACGAAGCGGACCTGTATTCGGCCGCGCTCGCCGAGGTCCCGCGCCTCGACGGCGAGAACGCCGAGGACGCCCGCAGCCGCGAGCTGTCGTACCTGACGTTGACCCGCTGGCTCCCGATCCTGCTGGACAAAAAGGACCGCATGGGCATGGCGTCCGGTTTGGAGGGCCGGGTGCCGTTCTGCGACCACCGGCTGGTCGAGTACGTGTTCAACATCCCGCTGGCCATGAAACGGCACGACGGCAGGGAAAAGGCCCTGCTGCGGTCGGCGGCGGCGGGCCTGCTGCCCGAGTCGGTGCTGAACCGGCGCAAGGCGGCCTATCCGTCCATTCAGGACCCGGAGTACGACCGTGCCTTGTTGCGCGACCTCACCTCGGCCGTCCACGACCCCGCCGCGCCACTGAACCCGTTCCTCGACGACGACGCCGTGCGCCGCCTCGTCGTGAAGCCGGCGAACAGCGCGCTGTCGGAGTTCGAGCGGATCCTCGTCGAATCGTCGGTACGGCTCAATTCCTGGCTGCGGAACTACGAAGTGTCCGTCGACCTCTCTCCACTGCTCATCCACTGAAAGGCAACCATGGGCGACATCGTCGGCGCGGGCCTGCTCTCGCACTCCCCCGTGATCATGTTCCCGCGCGAGCTGCGCGTCGAAGCCAACGGCGGCAAGGACTTCACCCTCGCCACCGGCCTCACCAGGCTCGGCGAGGAGGTGATCGACACCCTCGACTACGACACGGTCATCGTCCTCGACAGCCACTGGGCCACGACGACCGAAACCGTCATCACGGCACACAGCGTCCGCCAGGGCGTCTTCACCTCGGACGAGATGCCCAGCGCGATCTGCTGGTACGAATACGACCTCCCCGGCGACCCCGAGCTGGCCGAGACCATCGCCTCGCTCGCGGAGAAACGCTCACTCTGGCTGTCGGCCGTCGACGACCCCCACCTCCCGATCCACTACGCGACGTTGAACCTGTGGCACTACCTCGGCCGCCCGGCCAAGCCCTGGATCTCGGTCTCGGTCTGCCAGTCCGCGACCCCCGCCGACTTCCTCGCCGTGGGTGAACTCATCGCGGACGCGGTGGCGCTGACCGAGAAGAAGGTCCTGATCGTGGCCTCAGGCGGCCTTTCGCACGCGTTCTGGCCGCTCAACGAGGTCCGCGACCGCATGGCGGGCGATCCGTCGAACATCATCTCCCCCGAGGCCAGTGCGGCCGACCTCCAGCGCATCGCCTGGCTCGAAGCCGGCGACCACGCCCGCGTCATCGACGCCATGCCGGAGTATCGGCGTTTCGCACCCGAAGCGGGCTTCGGCCACTACCTCACCCTGGCGGGTGCCGTCGGCGGCAAAGCCTGCGTCGCGCGGGCCGTCCGGTACAGCGAGTACGAGAACGGCATCGGCACCGGCCAGGTCCACCTCTGGTTCCCCCGGCCCGAGCACGGCTGGACCGCCTGGTCCTAGTGCCTCGTGAGTGTTTAGACCGGTTAGAACCGGCCGTACCACTCACGACCCCGCTTCACCAAGCCGGACGCAGACCATGCCCAGGTGGTCGGCGACCGTCTGGGCGGTGGCCAGGTAGCCGTCCTCGAGCCGGGTTTTGGCGTCGAAGCACAGCTCCAGCACGCCGACGACCCGATCCCCGTGCCGCATCGGCAAAGCCAGCGACGTGACGAAGCCTTCCGCCTTCACGGCCGGGTCGGTCCGGGCGTCGGCCTCCAGCACATGCCGACCCGACTCGATCACCGCGGCACGCGCACCCGCATACTCGGCCGACAGCCCTCGCGCCCGCGTGCCGCCGCCGACCGCCGACGCCAGCGCCCGGTCCGCGGACAGTCCCTCGGTCGCCAGCACGCACGCCTCGTCGAGCAGCTCGTCGACGGACCCGATGGCGTGGCTGCTCACCACGAACCCACCGACCAGCTCGGTGTCGACGACCGGCCCGTCCGGCGACGGCTTGTCGATCTGCCGGAACTCGGTCACCAGATGGCAGGTCACGGCCTCCTTCACGCCATCGAGCCCCTCGACCTCGCGCACGAAGAACTCGAGCGCCTGCGTGTCGTCGGTGAACGCCGCCTCGACCACCACGTCGAAAGCCCCGTTCGCCAGATGCACGTGGTCGACCTGAGGCCGTTCCACCAGCGCGGCCGCCACGTCGAAACGACGCCCGGGCAGCGCGTGTACCCCGAAGAGCATCCGGCTCGGCCGCTCCCCGCGCGCGACCACGACCTCGAACCGGATCAGCCCGGTCGCGACCAGCTGGGACACCCTGGAGCGGATGGTCTTCTCGGAAACCCCCAGCTCACGGGCCAGCGCGACGTTGGTCGTCCGCGCGTCGGCCTGGAGAAGCTCGACGATACGGCGGTCGAGGTCGTCCATGTTCTGTCCCTTACCCGCCGAGAACCACCCGGCTTGCTCCGTTGGTCTACCGTGATTCGGCATCCTACGCCGAAAATCGGAGCACAGTCGAGTGCGCCTAACCGACCCCGAGCGCCGCGAGCAGCACCGAGAAGTAGGCGACGGGGGCGAGTATCGCGTGGATCATCGAGGCGGGCCGTTTGCCTGACAGCACGTCGCGGGCAGCACCTAGGTAGTTCCGGACCAGCGAGCCGGAGGACACGGAATGACGGGCACGCCAGCCGCGGACCAGGAGCGTGTCGCCCAGCGCGTTGGTGGCGGTGAGCACCACGAACACCGCCCAGGCAAGCAAAGCCGGTCGCCCCACGACCAGGTAAGCGATCCACAGGGCCAGCGAAACCGACGCCGTGGCGATGTGGAAGTACACGAGCGGCGGCAGGCTTCCGGCAGAGCGACCGAGCCAGCGCACGAACATGAAGACGCCCACGAGAGCGTTGAGGATCAGCGCGACGAGCGCGACTGCTGCGGTCATCACCGCACGGTACTACGTTCATAGTGCCCTTGTCACTACGTTTATAGTGTCGGGGTGACTTCGAAGAGGGAGCGCGCACTCGGCGCGGCGGTCGATCTGCTCGGCACCGAGGGGCTGCGCGCGCTCACTCACGCCAGGGTCGACGAGCGAGCGGAACTGCCCAAGGGATCGACCTCCAACTACTTCCGCACGCGCGCGGCACTGCTCGAGGGCGTGGTCGACTGGATGGTGCGCCAGGAGTCACCGACGGTCGGCGCCGCGCTCGACGTCAGGACGGCCGATGAGCTGGTGGAGGAGCTGGCCCGGCTGTTCGAGTTCATGATGGGCCCCAACCGGGTCGTCACCACCGCCCGGATGGTGCTGCGGCTGGAAGCGGGCCACGACCCCGCGCTGCGCCAGGCGCTCGCCCGCGGCGGCGCCGCGATGACCGACCTCGTCGTGCCGGTGCTGGCGCGGCTCGGCGCCTCGGAACCGCAGCTCGCCGCCACCGCGATCGGGGTGTGCGGCCAGGGATTCTTCGTGCAGGCCATCGCCGGGGGCACCACCCCGGATCCACGGCCTGTTCTCGGCGTCGTCGTGCGGGGAGCACTCGCCTGACTCCCGTGGTAAACAGGAGCGGGGGTGCTCATGACTGTGGATCCGCGGTTCGAGAAGCTGCTCGCCGAGCGCGGGCTGCTCGATCTCGACGGCTTGATGCGGCACGACGGCTACTACGCCGAGCTACCGCTGTTCACCGAACCCGCTCAAGTGTCCTTCCTGGACGGACTTCCGCCAGAGGACCGCAACCGGGCAGCGGTCCGCGCGGCCGTCGCGCATCTCGGCCGGATCATCGACCACGCCAAGGCGGACTTCGCCGCGGCCGTCACCGTGACCGGCTGGGACCACGAGGCGACACCCCACTTCTGGCTGGCCAATCCGAGCCACGGCGTGTTCGGCTTCCTCCGGGTCGATCCGCCGGGCGAGGGCAGCAAGGTGGTCGAGGGCTGGCTGGACCACGACCCCGGCTACACGCTGAACGACGAGATCCCGCGAGTGCCCGCCGAGACCTGGCGTGACCGGGTTTTCGTCCAGCGCAACGACTTACTGTTCCCCCGGCACGTCCGCTTGGGGTAGCCGCGCGACCAGACGGGCTCCTCTCTGGCTGTCCTCCACACGCAGCGATCCGCCATGCCGGACCGCGATGTCGCGGGCGAGCGTGAGCCCGAGGCCTGAGCCGCCCGCGTCGCGAGCGCGAGCGTCGTCAAGACGGGCGAACCGGTCGAAGACGCGTTCGCGGTCCGCCACCGCGATACCGGGCCCGTCGTCGAGCACTTCGAGCACGACCTCGCCGGAAGAAACCCCCACGGACACGGTGACCGAGGACTCCGCGTGCCGCGCCGCGTTGTCGAGCAGGTTGCGCAGCAAGCGTTCCAGCTGCACGGGCTCGCCGGACACGACCGCCGGTCCGTCCACATAGGACCTGTTTACCGGGCCCGGCTGGAGTGCGCGTTCGGCGACCTGTTCGGCCACCACGTCGGCGAGGTCGACGCGGCCGGACGGCGCGGGGACCTCGGCGGTGAGCTGCAACAGGTCGGCCGTGATGCGTTGCAGGCGCTGGACATCGAGCAGCGACCGCTGCGCGACCTCGGGCCAGTCGGCCCGATCCGGGTGCGTGAGCGCGACCTCCAGGCCCGCACGCAGGCTCGCGAGCGGGCTGCGCAACTCGTGACTCGCGTCCGCGACGAAGCGTTCCTGTTGCGCATGCGCGTGTTCGAGCCGGTCGAGAGTGGTGTTGGTCGTCTCGGCCAGCCTGGCGATCTCGTCACGGGACCGCGGCACCGGCACACGCCTGCCGAGCTGGCTGCCGCTGACCTCGGCCAGCCCGCGGCGGATCGCCTCCACCGGGCGCAGCGCGCGGCCGGCCGTGAACCAGGCGACCAGGCCGGTCAGCAGCACCGCGATCGGCGCGAAGACCTTCAGGGTGTCGTCGAGCGTTTTGACGATACGGAGGGTTTCCCACGGCATGACGAACAAGTACAGCGTGAGCCGCTGCGGTTTCCCGTCGCTCGCACCCGCGAGCCCGGTGTCCAGCCGGTCACCCTGACGCCCGAGCGGTTCGATCAGGTCGGCCGGGACACCCTCGACGACCCGGCCCAGCACCGTGTAGGTGCGGTACTCGCGCCAATCCGGGTGCGTTCCTGGCCGCAGCGTGGCCTTCGTGGTGGTCGACCAGTCGGGGGGCGCCTGGGCGGGCGCCGGCGGGAGCGGTGTCCATTGAGGATCCAGCTGATGCAGCTCGCGGCTGCTGATCACCGGCTGCCCGGAGTCCGTGACCACCTCGAACAGCGCCCCACCCGAGGAAATCGCGGCGGACAACGCGGTCCGCCCGCTCCCTGCCGAGCCGACGCGGTAGGCGTCGGCCATCCGGTCGAGCTGGGTCGCGGTGTTGCTGATGGCGCCGGAGCTCAGCTGGGCCCGCATGAACTCGCGCATGCCGAACCAGCCCAGCGAGAACACCGACAAGGACAGCAGCACGGCCGCCAGCGTGGTGCTGCGGCGGACCGACACCGGCCACCAGCTACTCATCGGCCACCAGCCGGTAGCCGACGCCGCGCACGGTCGCGATGGTGCGCCGCCCGAACGGCGCGTCCAGCTTGCGGCGCAACGCGCTCACGTAGACCTCGACGATGTTCGGGTCGCCCTGGAACGCCATGTCCCACACCTGTTCCAGTATCTCGTTCTTCGCCGCGACCTGGCCGTCGTGGCGCAGCAGGCATTCGAGCACCGCGAACTCCTTGGTGGTCAACGTGACCGGGCGCCCCGCGCGCTGACAGGTCCGCTTCGCCGAGTCGAGCACCAGGTCACCGAACACGAGGGTCGCGGACGACCCCGCACCGCCGCGCCGGGTGAGCGCGCGCAGGCGAGCGCCGAGCACGACGTACGAGAACGGCTTGCTCAGGAAGTCGTCGGCGCCGGTGTCGAGCGCCTCCGCCTCGTCGTACTCGCCGTTCTTCGCGGTGAGCATGAGGATCGGGGTGGTGATCCCGAGTTCACGCAGCGCCGCGCAGACGCGGTAGCCGTTGAGCTTCGGCAGCATGATGTCGAGCACGATCACCTGATACGGGTACAGCCGCGCCAGTTCGAGCCCTTCCTCGCCGTCGTGGGCGAGATCCACGGCGTACCCGTCGGCCTCGAGGCCCCATTGGAGCGTCTCGGCCAGCCGCTTCTCGTCCTCCACCACCAGCACCCGCATGAGAGCGATCTTCGCAGATGACCGCGCGCGATCCTGAAACGTTCTTCAGGATCTTTCAGGAACCATTCAGACGTGTTTCGCCATGCTCACCGCATGCATGGAAACACAACCGCCGCGGTCGGCGTGTCGGACGTCGTGAAGACCTACGGCAGGGGTGACGCCGCGGTGCGCGCGCTCGATCACGTGACGCTCGACTTCGCCGCACGCCGGTTCACCGCGATCATGGGGCCGTCCGGATCGGGGAAATCGACACTGATGCACTGTCTCGCCGGACTGGACACTGTGGACGCCGGGACCGTCCGAATCGGACCGACCTCGCTCACCGGGCTCTCCGACGCCGCGTTGACCAGGCTGCGGCAGCAGCGGGTCGGGTTCGTCTTCCAGTCGTTCAACCTGCTGCCGACCATGTCGGCCGAGGACAACATCCTGCTCGGCCTCCGGCTCGCGGGCCGCAAGCCCGATCCGGCGTGGTTCGCCACGGTCGTCGACGCGCTGGGCCTGCGCCAACGGCTGCGGCACAAGCCGGGCGAGCTCTCGGGCGGCCAGCAGCAGCGGGTGGCGTGCGCCCGCGCGCTGATGGGCAAGCCGGACGTCGTGTTCGCCGACGAGCCGACCGGCAGCCTTGATTCGCGGTCCAGCGCCGAGGTGCTCGGTTTCCTGCGCACCTCGGTCACCGATCTCGGCCAGACCGTGGTGATGGTGACCCACGACCCGGTCGCCGCGTCCTACGCCGACCACGGCGTGCTGCTCGCCGATGGCCGCGTCGCCACCCACCTCGCCTCCCCCAGCGCCGACGCCGTCCTCGCCGCGCTCACCGGCCTGGGGGCATGATGCTGCGCACCGTCATCGCCGGGTTGAAGGCCCGGCCGCTGCGGCTGCTGCTCTCGGCCGTCGCCATCGCGCTCGGCGTGGCGTTCGTGGCCGGGTCGTTCGTGCTCTCCGACGCGGTCGGCGCCGGGCTGCGCGCGGCCGTCGCCGTCGACACGCGCGGGGTCGACGCCTCCATCAGCAGCAAGAAAGGCCCGCTCGACGCCGCGCTGCTGGACAAGGTCAGGCACGTGCCCGGTGTCGCCGCGGCGGAAGCCCGCGTGACGGTGAGCGCTCCCGTGCGTGACACGGCAGGCCACCTGAAGGACTCGGGGGCCACGGCGCTGACCGCCGATGAGCGGCTACGCCCGTTCGACCTCGCCACGGGCCGTTTCCCCGCCACCGCAAGCGAAATCGCGATGGCCGAGGAAGCCGCCCGCGATCGCGCGCTCGGCTCCCCGGTCACCGTCATCGACGCGCAGGGCGGGTCGCACACCTTCACCCTCGTCGGCACCTTCAGCAGGCCGACGGACGCGGGCATCGGCGCGCCCCCGCTGCTCCTGCTGCCCGAAGCGATGCGGGAACTGGCGCCCGACTCGGAAATAGGCCGCATCGTGGTGCGCGCGGAACCCGGGATCAGCGCCCAGCGGCTCGTCACCGACCTCAAGGGCGCGATCGACGGCGTCGACGTGGTCACCGGGAAGACGGCGGCCGGGCTGCTGCTGTCCCAGGCCGCGTCGTATTCGGCGGGGCTGGCCAAGTTCTTCACCATGTTCGCGGTGCTCGCGATGGTCGTGGCCGCGATGGTGATCACCAACTCGTTCACCATCCTGGTCACCCAGCGAGCGCGCGAGTCGGCTTTGCTGCGCTGTATCGGCGCGGGGAAACGGCAGGTGTTCACCGGCGTGCTCGCGGAAGCCGCGGTGGTCGGCGCGGTCGCTTCGGTGGTGGGACTGGCAGGCGGTTTCGGCGTGGCCGCCGCACTGCAGTCGGTCGCGGCGCCCGAGTCACCCGTCTACCTCCCGCTGACCGTGCGGACCGTCGTCGCAGCCCTGTCTCTCGGCGTGCTGGTGACGATGCTGGCCGCGGCGATCCCGGCGTGGTCTGCCACCCGGGTGGCGCCCGTCGAGGCGCTGCGGACGCCGGTGGAAGGCAAGACCGGCCGCACGAGCCGGGCCAGGGTGGTGCTCGCGGCCGCGCTGCTGGCAGGCGCGATCTCCGCGGTCGTGCTCTCGTTCGGCACCGAGGCGGAGACGGGCGTCGCGCTCTCGATCGCGGCGATGGTCGCGTTGCTCGGCGCGACGCTGGCCATCGGGCCGCTGCTCGCCGGTCCGGTGATGCGGATGCTGGGCGCGGTGTTCGCCCCGGTGCTCGGCCAGCCGGCGAAACTCGCGGCGCTCAACGCCGACCGCAACCCGAAGCGCACCGCGGCCAGCGCCGCCGCGCTCACCATCGGGCTCGCCGTCGTCTCGCTGACGACCACGGTGATGGCCGGTGTCGAAGCGGGCCAGAACAGCGCACTCGACGAGCAGCTGAAGGCCGGTTTCGTCGTCTCGTCGGTCTCAGTGAAACCGCTGCCGCCGACGCTTGCCGACACGCTCGCCGCGGTCCCAGGAGTCGAGGCCGCCGCGCCGCGAACCACGTTCTCAAGCGAACTGGGTTCGCAAGGCGCTTGGCAACTGGCGGCGGTGCGCGGCGACGCCGTCGGCAGCATCCTGCGGCCCGCGGTCATCGCGGGCAACCTCGATCGCCTCGGTCCCGGTGAGCTTGCGATGAGCAGTCAGCTCGCCAAGTACACGGGGTCGTCTGTCGGCGACACCATCCAGGCGGGCTCGGTCCCGTTACGGGTCGTCGCCGTTTACGACGCGGTCAGCGCCCCCGGCGTCGACCTTGGCCTCGGGCTCGTCGACCTGGCCCAGATGCCCGCGATCGCTTACCGCGACGAGACCCACGACGACAGCATCCTGGTCAAGGCCCCGCCGAGCGCGCGGGCAGCGCTTGAGAAGGCACTTGAGGCCGCGCCACTCGCCAAGCTGACCAGCGTCGACGAGCTCAAAGACCAGGCCTCGGAGAAGATACGCAGCACGTTGAACCTGATGTGGGCGCTGACCGCGCTGGCCGTGCTGATCGCGTTCGCCGGTATCGCGAACACGCTCTCGCTGTCCGTGCTGGAACGCACCCGCGAGTCGGCGCTGCTGCGCGCGCTCGGCCTGACCAGGGGCGGGCTCGGCGCCGCGCTGGCCACGGAGTCGGTGTTCATCGCGCTGCTCGGCGCGGCCTGCGGCCTGGTGCTCGGCATCGGCTCGGCCTGGCTGATCACCGAGGTGGCCCAGTCCGCCGGGCAGCCGCTGCTGTTCACGCTGCCGTGGGGCAGGCTCGGGGTATTGCTCGGCGCCGCCGTACTGGCCGCGCCACTCGCCGCGCTGCTGCCGGCGCGACGGGCGGCTCGCGGTTCACTCACGGCCGGGATGGCCGAGCAGTGACGGATGGCCCCGCCCGCGTCGCGAACGGGGCCATCCTTTTACTTGGCGGGCACGTAGCCGGTCGGCCGGGCGGTGAACGTGCCCCGGCCTTGCGTCCGGCTTCGCAGCCGGTTCGCGAACCCGAACAGCTCGGCCAGCGGGACGGCGGCCGTCACGACCACCGTCCCCGCCTTCGCGACCGAGGCCGCGATCCGGCCGCGGCGCGCGGCCAGGTCACCGAGCACGCCGCCGACCATGTCGTCCGGCGCCGTGACGGTGACCTCGGCGACCGGCTCCAGCAGCTCCATTTCGCTGGCACGCAAGGCTTCCCGCAGCGCGAACCGGCCCGCGGCGCGGAACGCCATGTCCGACGAGTCCTTCGGATGGGTCGCACCGTCGGTCAGGGTGACGAGCAGCCCGGTGACCGGATGGCCACCGAGCGGTCCCTCACTCAGCGCGTCCCGGCAGCCCGCCTCGACCGCGCGGACGTACTCGCGCGGCACCCGGCCGCCGACGACGGCCGAGCGGAACTCGAAGCCGGTTTCCAGCGGCTCGACCTCCAGCACGACATGCGCGAACTGCCCGGCGCCGCCTTCTTGCTTCACATGGCGGTAGAGCAGCCCGGACACGCCACGCGCGACCGTTTCCCGATAGGACACCCGAGGCCTGCCGACGCTGACGTCCAGCCCGCGGGCGCGGCGGATCTTCTCCACCGCGACCTCGAGATGCAGCTCGCCCCTGCCGGACAGCAGCGTCTGCCCGGTCTCGGGGTCGCCACGCACGACCAGCGACGGGTCCTCCTCGGCCAGCTGAGCCAGCGCGGCCAGCAGCCGTTCGGTGTCGGTGCCCCGGCGGGCCTCGACCGCCATGGAGACGACCGGCTCGGCGACCGCCGCCGGTTCCAGCAGCAGCGGAGCGTCCGGCGCGCACAGCGTCGCGCCCGCCCGCGCGCCCTTGACCCCGGCCACCGCGACGATGTCACCGGCCACCGCGCGGTCCAGCTCGGTGTGCCGGTCGGCACGCATCCGCAGGATCCTGGCGACGCGTTCGGTGCGCCGCGCGCCCACGTCCAGCACCGTGGTCCCCTTTCCGATCGTTCCCGAATAGACCCGCAGGTACGTCAACCGCCCCGTGGGGCCCGAAACGACCTTGAACACCAACGCCGCGAACGGCTCCGCCGACTTGTCTTGCGGAGCCGGCAGGTAGGCCACGATCGCGTCGAGCAGCGGCTCGATACCGCGGTTGCGATACGCCGAGCCGCACAGCACCACCAGGCCGTCGCCGGAAAGCGTGAGCTCGCGCAGCGCGGTTTCGAGTGTCTGGGCGGAGATCGTGGCTTCCGCACAGAACTCCTCCAGTGCCTTCGCGTGCAGCTCGGCCACTGCTTCCTCCAGCAGCCGACGACGCCGCTTTGCCTCGTCGAGCAGCGTCTCGGGTATCGGTCCCTCGTCGGCCTGCTCATCGACCCAGGTCAGTGCCCGCATGCGAACGAGATCGATGACGCCCGTGAACTCGTCCTCGGCACCGATCGGCACCTGGACCACGAGCGGCGCCGGATGCAGCCGCTCCCGGATCGACGCCACGGCCGTGTCGAGATCGGCGCCGGCCCGGTCCAGCTTGTTGACGAACGCGATCCGCGGCACGCCATGCCGATCGGCCTGCCGCCACACGGACTCGCTTTGCGGCTCGACCCCGGCGACGGCGTCGAACACGGCGACCGCGCCGTCGAGCACCCGCAGCGAGCGTTCCACCTCGTCGGCGAAGTCGATATGGCCTGGCGTGTCTATCAAGTTGAGGCGATGGCCCGCCCAGGCACAGGTGACGGCCGCGGCGAAAATGGTGATGCCGCGGTCGCGTTCCTGGGAATCGAAATCCGTGACGGTGGTGCCGTCGTGGACCTCACCCCGTTTGTGGATGGTTCCGGTCGCATAGAGGATCCGTTCGGTGATGGTGGTTTTTCCGGCGTCGACGTGGGCCAGAATGCCCAGGTTGCGGACGTGGTCGTGTTCGCGCATGGCACAGCGCCTTCCGGGCTGATCCGAGAAAAAGGGCAGCGCGATTCCGCGACCGGCCCTCAGACAGGGCTCGGCACGGATTCCGGTGAAAGCCGCGCAGCGGTCACCGGGCGCGCGAAGACGCCAGAATCACCACGTACCGCGAACGGGGAGCACGAACAGCCTGGTGACGACACATGGCTTGGCTCCCTTCAGGTTCGAGCGAAGTGTAGTGACCACACGTCCTTGCGCGGAAACGCTTTTAACGACGTGTCCTGGGTCACATCGAGAACCCGCGGCGCGAGACCAGGCGTCTGGCGGAAGAGAATCACGAGACAGGAGCCCCATGCGCGCAACGATGGTCGTGGCGATACTGCTGGCCACCTCGGCGACGATCCCACCGGCGTACGCCGCCGACCCGCTCGAGTGGAAGCTGTGCAAGGACATCGCCCGCAACTGGAAACCCGCCGACGACCAGCGCACCGAATGCACCATGGTCGCGGTCCCCGTCGACTACGCGAAGCCGGGCGGACGCCGCATCACCATCGCGGTGAGCCGGGTCAAGGCCGCGCAGAGCACAGGCGCGATCCTGATCAACCCAGGCGGGCCAGGCGGCGCGGGTACCAGAACCCCCTACAAGGTAAGGGATTCCCAAGCCGGAGCCATCGGCGCCGACCACGACCTGATCGGCTTCGACCCGCGCGGAGTCGACTACAGCGCGAACATCTCCTGCCCATCGCTGCCCGAGGACAACGAGGAGCCGCCCGCGTCCTGGTCGGACAAGGCGAAGGCCAAGTTCATCTTCGACCGCAAGGGCCGCTTCAATCGTCGCTGCGCGCTGAGCGACCCGGAGTTCACCGCGAATCTCACCACCGACAACATCGCCCGCGACATGGACCAGATCAGAATCGCGCTGGGCCAAGAGAAAATCGGCTTCCTCGGCATCTCGTGGGGCACCGCGCTCGGAGCGAGCTACCGCACCCAATTCGACGCCCACGTCGACAAAATGCTCCTGGATTCGGTCATGCCGGCCACCTTCGACCTCACCGAGATCGACGACGAGCAGACCGCCGCGGCCGAGGCGAACTTCCACGACTTCGCCTCCTGGATCTCCCGCTACGACCAAGTTTTCCACTTCGGCACCACGCAGACCTCGGTCACGAAATCCCTCATGAAGCTGAGGCAGACGCTGACAGACCACCCACGCGTGATCGGACGAGCGACGATCGACGGCGACACCGTCACCGCCATGATGCTCGCGAGCCGCCAATACTGGCCCAGGGACGCGAAAGCCATGGCCGTACTCCGCGACGGCGGAATCCCGGAGGGCTTCGAGCCCGCCGCGCTCGCGGCACGCATGGCCGACGGCCCCGTCAGCGGCACCGGTTACGACACCCCGCCCCGCGGCCTGAACCGCTTCCAGCAGACCGCGGTCATCTGCAATGAGGCCTCCGGCATCCGCGACTTCCCTGCCCTCTGGCGAACCAAGCAGGCCCGTTCGAAGCAGTACCCGATCGCCGGTTCGTTCGCCTCTTGGGACGGCCGGTGCGCTGACTGGCCGTTCACGCCACGGCAGTGGAACTTCAAGCCGGGCACCAGTCCGCTGCAGCTTTCGGGCCACACCTACGAGTCGACCACGCCGATCGGCTGGGCCCTCTCGATGCGCGACCGGATCGGCGGGGCACTGCTGACCGTCGAGGACGACGTGCACGGGTCGTTGCTCGGCTTGCCTTGCGGGACGAAGGTCGTGGACTTCTTCGCGACCGGGAAGACGACAGCCGACGCTTGCCCCGGGGTGCCTGTGCCCGGCCCGGATCTCGGCACGCCCGCGGCTTTGCCGGACCTGCCCGGCGTTCAGGAGATCGATCCATATCGGACAGACGCCGAGCGAAGGTAGCTGTCACCAGGGCAGCGGCGCCTCGGCGACCAGCTCCTCCGGGGCCGACAGCCGCCACGCCTCGTAGACCAGCTCGAACAGCTCGTCGGCCTCGATACCCTCCAGCTGGACGACCACCCAGCCGAACCCGCCTGCCGTGAACTGCTCCTCGAACACGTCCGGCCGCTCGGCGATCAGCGCCTGCTGCTCGGACAGCGTCTGCTTCAGGCCGACGGTCTGGGTCCGCGGCCAGTAGTAGCCGAAACGCTTGCCGCGCACGCTGAACGACGTGTACTCGCTGCCTTCCCCGCGCTGGACGTCGGCGAGGGCGTCGACCATCCGCTGGAACTCATCACTGCGCACCCGTGCCTCCTCAGCAAGCCTGTTTCGCGTTAAGCACCCTAAGAAGCGCTTCATGGATCCGATCGCCGGTCAGCTCGCCGGTCGAGGCGGCCTTCTCAAGCCTGTCGAGCACGTCGCCGACGCGCCCGCCCGAAGACCACAGCGCCTGGTCGGCGCCCGCGACCAGCGCTTGGACGACCGCCGTCGGCAACGGGTAGCGGGCGCTGATGGCCCGCATCGCGCCGAGATCGTCGGTGATGACGGGTCCGTCGAAGTGGTAGTCCGTGCGGAGCAGCCGGTACGCGGGCTCGGCCAGCGAGGCGGGCTTCCCCGCGGTCAGGCCGGGCACGGCGACATGGCCGACCATCACCGCGGCGCCGTCGAACTCGGCGATCGCCTGGTACGGGACGAGGTCGTCGCGGCGCAGCGTGGCGAGCGGCGGAGTGACGACCGTGCCCTGGTGGCTGTCACCGCTGGCATGCCCGTGACCAGGGAAATGCTTGAACACCGGTTGAATCCCCGCCGCACGCAGGCCCTCGGCGAACGCGAACGCGTAAGCACGGACGACCTCGGGATCGGGGCTGAACGAGCGGTCGCCGATGACCGCGCCATCCGGCTGATCGCTGACGTCGACGTCCGGCGCGTAGTCGACGGTGACACCGCGCGCCCGCAGCGCCCGGCCCCGCTCGGCGCCGAGCGCCTTCACCTCGTCGGGGCTCATGGTCCGCGCCATCTTCCGCGCGCTCGGGAGGTCACCGTCGAGCGCGTCGATGCGCTGCACGCGGCCGCCTTCTTCGTCGACCGCGACGGACACCGGCACGGTCGCGGCCGCCTGGACGGCGCTCAGCGCGTTGCCGCGGAGCAGCGCGGTCGCGTTGCCGCCGATGAAGATGCCGCCGATCTGCTCGGCGCGGACCAGGTCGGCGGCCGCGCGGGGGTTCGACGGGTCGACGCCGACGACCACGAGCTGCGCGAGCCGGCGCCGCGGCGGCATGTCGGCGATCACCTTCTCGCACCCGGTCGGCGCCGCCTCGACGGAAGGCGTGGGCTCTGGCGACGGAACGGAGCTCGCGGTGGACGGCGGGACCTGCGTGATCGGAACCGGCGCGGGTGCCTGAGCGGGCACCGGGGCGGCGCAGCCGGTCAGCACCGCGGCCAGCGTGAGCAGGCCGAGCAGTTCCGTTCGCCTCATCTGAGCGTGGTGTTCCCTCGTCGCGATCGTCTACGGACGACGCTCAGGGTGTCACACCGACGCCACCGCGGTCATGCCCCTTCGACGCTCCCCGGCGGCAGGAAGTCGACGTCGTGCGCGGCGGCGAGCCGGACGACCTCTTCCGGGTCCTCCAGATTGTGCAGCTTGTCGAACAGCTCAGCCAGCTTGCCTGCCGGGCTCACCCAGAACAGCGCGCGAGTCGGCACGTCGCCGCGGTTGTAGTAGGCGTGCGGCAGGTTCCGGGGCATGAGCACGGTGTCACCCGGCCCCGCCGTCTCCCACTGGCCGTCGAGATACAGCGTGAACACGCCGTCCAGCACGTAGATGTGCTCATCTTGTCCGGGGTGCACATGCGGCGGCACCCCGGTGCCCGGCGGATCGAACGTCTCGAACGCGAAGCTCGACTCGCTCGCCGCCTTCATGTAGTAGGTGTGGCCGAGCACGTTCCACACCGTCTTCCGCATCCCCTCGTTGGCGAGGGTGATCCCCTTCGGCAACGCGCCCAGCACGATCTCATCACCGGTCATGGCACGACTCGACCACGCGGACCGCGTCCCGCACAAGCGCGCTCGCCCGCGGATCGCACTGGCGTTCGGCGTCTTCGGCGGCGGCGAGAAGCGTTTCGCGGTACGGAAATCCACCGCGCGCGAGTTGAATCGCCTGGCTGCAGCGGTTGCGCACCGAATGAGCGGCGAGCCCGACCCGCAACAGCCCGTCCGCCGCCCTGCCGTAAAGGGCGGCGGCGCGCTCGGCAAGTTCGCCCCTTCGGGCATCGGCCGCCCGCTCGGCCTGTCTCTCGCATTGGCGCGCCTGGCATTCCGCCATCCACGCGACCGCCTCGGGATTGCTCCGCCACCACGGCGTCCGCTCCAGCTCCGCCAGCCTGAGGGAAGCGGTGAACTCGTCACCGTCGCAGAGATGCAAGCGCGCGATCCAGCCGAGCAGCGGCGCTTCGGCCTCGCCGAGATCCAGCGAACAGACCAGGCTTCGCGCGGCTTCACCCTCACATCTGGCCCTGGTGACCTGGCCCATGCCCTCGTAGGTCCGGCTGAGCCAGAGCCGCGCGCGATGCTCACCCCAGCCGTCACCGGACCGCCGGTAGTGGCCGATGCTGGTGGTCAGCGTGTCCACCGCCTGCTCGAACTCGCCTCGCATGGCCTGTCCGAGGCCTTTGACGTTGTGCCCGCAGGCCAGCAGCCACGCGTCACCCAGCCTCGTGGCGAGCTCGATGGAGCGCGTGATCCACTCGTCGCCCTCGGCGTGGTCGTTGTCGCGGTAGTAGGCGAAAGCACCGACGAACAGGCACACCGTGTACTCGGGCCCGTCGGTCAGCCCCAGCCGTTCCAAGATCTCCTTGGCCTGCTCGCCGTGCCCGCGCGCCTCCGGCTCGGTGACCCCGACCGCACCGAGATGGCAGGTCCAGATGAGCGCGCGGGCACGCAGGAGGGGCTCCTGCTGATCCGGCGTGATGTCGAGCGCGCGCAGCAGCCCAGGCCAGCCGAACACCCGCTCCCCGCGCATCCACAGGTACCAGCCGAGTGCGTCCACCATGCGCAACGCGATCTCGTGGCGTCCGTTGCGGCAGGCGAAGTCGAAGGCGGCACGCAGGTTGTCGTCCTCCCGTTCGAGCGTGGCGATGGCCACGCCCTGCGCGCCGGAATGCAACGCCGTGCCGAGCCTGCGCGCCAGATCCTGATACAGCTCGGCATGGTGACCGGCGGTCTCGTGGGCCAGTCCGATCTTTTCGAGGCGCACCATGCCGTACTCGCGCAGCGTCTCGAGCATCCGGTACCGCATCGCGCCCGCTTCGCCGGGAGTCGCCTGCAGCAACGACTTGTCGACCAGGCGCACGACGTGCTCGACCATCGCGCCGGGCTCGATCCCCAGCCTGGCCCCGAGTTCGGTGGCCTCATCGAGCCGGAATCCGCCGCGGAACACCGCCAGCGCGATGAACGCGGCCCGCGCATGCTCGTCCAGCAGGTGAAAGCTCCAATCGACGACCGCCTCCAGCGTCCGATGCCTCGGTGTCGTGCGCGACCCGCAGGCCAGCAGCCGGAACCGATCCGCCAGCAGTGCCGAGAGCTGGGCAGGCGTGAGCGCGCGCACGCGGGCGGCGGCGAGCTCGATCGGGAGCGGCAGCCCGTCGAGTCCACGGCAGATCGCCGCGACCTCGCGGCCGTTCGCCGCGGTGAGCGTGAAGCCCGGATCCGCCGCACGGGCCCGGTCAACGAACAGGCGCACCGCCGCATAGCCGAGCAGGTCGTCCTCGTGTTCGGGCGGGACGTCCAGCGGCCCGACGGGGAACGTCGCCTCGCCGTCGATGCCGAGCGCCTCACGGCTCGTCGTCAGCAGCACGGTGTCCGTGGTCCTGGTCAACAACGTCTCGGCGACCGTCGCGACGTCGTCGAGCAACTGCTCGCAATTGTCGAGCAACAGCAGGACCCGCTGTTTCACCAGGCTGGCGACCAGCGCGTCGGCAGCGGGCCCCGAAGCTGGCGGCCCCGACGAGCTGCGCGTCGCGAGCTGGAGGCCGGTGAGCAGTGCCCGGCACAGGTCGTCGCCCGCCTGATATCCACCGAGATCGATGAAGTGAGCGCCGTCCGCGCACACCGGATCACCGCCATCGATCAAGGCATGCATGGTCTCGACCGCCAACCGGGTCTTCCCGGTGCCGCCCGGCCCGATCAGCGTGACCAGACGGGAGCCGCGGACCAGCCCCCGCAGCTTCTCGACCTCGGCCTGCCTGCCGACGAACGAGCTCGGCGGCCGCACCCGGCCGGTGCACGCGGGTGGCTGGTCGCGTGGCGGCTGTTCACCCGGAAGCCGGATCCAGCCGGTGGTCGAAGTCTCCTTCACTTTGACCGGAATTTGCGCGAATTCGGCGGGATCAACGAGATCGGGAGCATGTTTGAGCACATCGTGATAAACACGATCCGAGACAATCAACGCGACCAGCGCATCGGAATTGTCGAGCGCGCCGCGCAAAGGCGGCGCCTCCAGCAACCGGAAGACATGATTGACCGCCGCGCCGACAATGCCGTGCTCGTCGCTGTGCACCTCACCCGAATGCAGGCCGACCCGCAGCCGGATACTCGCGACCTCGCTGGACAGCTCGTTGTGCTTGCGCAGCCCCGCTCTCAGCCAGTCCACCAGCGAAGACGCCAACAGGGACTCGGGCGTTCCGGCCGGGACCACCACGATCGCGCCATCGCCGCGATCCTCGACATAACACTTTTCCAGCGGTATGCCGCACCGCTGGAAACAATCCGAAAGCAAGCCGTAAAGCGCTTTACGGACATACCGCAGAACATGGTCGCTGCGGCCGCTGAATGACGCGATATCCACCGCCACCAGCGCACAATGCCCAGCTGGTTCTGATCTTGACACAGAGCGACCGCCCTCCCGTTCGGTCCACACTCGGTAACAGTGTATCGGCCCGCTAGTCCGAACGCGCGCATACGGACACAAAGAGTCACTAATCGATCTTCGCTAAGGTCACGGCATGACAGGTTTGCGCGGTGTGTTCGCCGGTTTCGGCAAGAGCAAGGCATTCGCCGTGCTCGGCAAGGCCCTGGTTCCCGCTGACCGGGTACTACTCCGCGTCAGCGGCGGCCGCTTCGGCGTCGGCAGCGCGGTCGGCCTGCGCACACTGCTGCTCACCACGATCGGCCGCAAGACCGGCGAGCCACGCCAGGTCCCCCTGCTCTACGTCGAGCGCGACGGCGGTTACATCGTGATCGGCTCCAACTGGGGCGGCGAAAGCCACCCGGCCTGGTCGGCGAACCTGCTGGCCGAGCCCCGCGCGACCGTCTCGATCGCCGGGCGCGCCGTGCCGGTCACCGGCAGGCTCCTCGAAGGCGACGAGCGCGAGCGAATGTGGAACGCGGTCGCCGAGTACTGGCCTGCCTACGACCGCTACGCCGACCGCGCCGCGCACCGCGAGATCCGGGTGTTCCTGCTCAGCGAACGGCCCGCCTGATCTCCCGGGATTGCACCGATCCCTGTAATCCCAACAAAAAATAGTTCGACCGGCCAGCCGCCTGGCCGATCGGCCGACTCTTCACCCCATCCGCCGCTGCCACAGTGGCGGTCATGATGATCAAGAAGTTCCTCAGCCCGTTACTGGCAGGCCTGGTCCTCATCCCGGTCATGCCGGGCGTCTCGTCAGCGGACACCTTGCCGTGGCGGCCGTGCCGCGAGATCGCGAACCAGTGGGCTCCCGACGACGATCGCTCCGAGTGCGCCATGGTGACCGTCCCGGTCGACCACACCGAACCCGGCGGCCGCACCTTCGAACTCGCGATCAGCCGCATCTAGGCCACCGGCCGCCGCGACGGCGTCATCCTGCTCAACCCCGGCGGCCCCGGAGGATCCGGAATGGACATGCCGCGGCGCATGCTGCACTCGAAAGCGGCCGGAATCGGCGTCCACCACGATCTTGTCGGCTTCGCGCCACGTGGTATCGGCTACAGCAGGGGCCGGGGATGCCCCCGTGACCCCAAGCGCACAGCCGTCCCCAGGCCGGCGCGAGCATCATGAGCAGGCAGTCACACCGGGACCGGTCCCCCGGTGATCGTCCTACGCTCCCCGCATGAAACCGCTCCGCGCCCTGGTCGGGCTCTTCGCGCTGTCGTTGGCAGGGTGCAGTCCCGTGCCTCAGCAGACCAGCCCGGTGCCGTTCACACCGTCCGCACCCCAGCCATCGTCATCGACCCAGGCAGCTCCGTCGTCCACACCGGCCAAAGCGCTGCCGACCATCGCGGACATGCCGGACGAAGGCCGCAACTTCGGCTCGTGCAAGGACGGGAAGTGCCGGGTGCATGTCAAGCCCGGCGACCGCATCACGACCCCGGTCGAGGTGGGCGGTACGACACTGCGGATCAAGGCGATCGAGCCGGGATCGGTCACCTTCGAGCAAACGGGTTTCGGGGGCGGGACATTCACCGCGACCGTTTTTGACACTGGCTCGGGAACTGGGCTGGGCGGCGGCGATCGGTATTCGATCGGATTCTTCGAAATCAGTGAGGGTCAGGCGATTCTGCAGATCGATGCCTGAATGTCACGGCCGTGATGGCCGGGAGGGTTTTCTTTCGACTGCGGCGGGCTAGGAATTCACCGCGCGGATCGCTGTGAACCAGCTCATCGCCGCGGCGGACAGAGCCGAGTGGCGGACAGAGCCGAGGAGCGGGTGGTGGTGCGGGTTCACCAGTGGGTGTCGTCGGAGCCCCAGTGGGTGTCGGCGACGCACTCGGTGCCGTTCCAGTGGGTGTCGGCGGCGCAGACCGGGTCACCGGCGGTGTTCCAGTGGGTGTCGGCCGAGGCGCTGGGGGCGAAGGCCGAGAGGAAGGCGAGGCCTGCGATGGCGGTGGCGGCTGCGGTGGCGGCGAGTTTGCGGGTGATGTTCATGATGTTCTCCCTGGTGTCTTGCCTGGTCCGGGGTGTTCCGGCCGGGCTGAAACCAGTTGACGCCCGCGCGGTATCGACGGGCTTCCGGTGCGCTTTCCCCGGACCGATAGGCGGCCGATAGCGGGTCCAAAGCGGCGCTGGGGACAGTGGTCACATCGCGGAGGACAGAGCACTGGGGCCGCGAACGCCGCAGACGAGGGAGACGTCATGAACACACGGAGGCGCACCGTCCCGACGGACCTGGCGGCACTGGCCGCGGGGGTCACCGAGAACACCATCCGGAAGTGGGCGAGCCGGGGCAAGCTCACCCGCTACGGCACCCCCGGCAGGGCCGAATACGACCTCGACGAACTGTTCGGGATCGTGGCGGCGAAGGCCGCGTAGAACACCACATACAAATGGCATGGGGACAGCGATTCCACGCTGCCCTCATGCCATTTTTCGCGCCCACATAAAAGCCGAAACAATCTTGACCGAAATGGTTGACAACTCCATTCACGCGGTGTCACGCTTTTCCCACGGCACAGTCGTGTCCAAATCCGGCAGAACGAGACTGGGGAGAAGTCATGCCTGCTGCAGATCCGCTGACGGTCGTCATCGTCGGCGCCGGGCCGCGTGGCACCGGCGTGCTCGAGCGGCTGCTGGTCAATGTCGGCGAGCTCATGCCCGACCGAGAGCTGCACGTCCACCTGGTCGACCCGTACCCACCGGGCGCAGGCCGGGTGTGGCGGGAGGACCAGTCGCCATTGATGTGGATGAACGCGACCGCCGAGAACGTCACCATGTTCCCCGACGACACCTGCCTGCTCGAGGGGCCGCTGCGGACCGGGCCGTCGCTCGCCGAATGGGCGGCCGCGCACGACGGCGGCTGTGACCCGGCCACCTTCGCGAGCCGGAACACCCAGGGCCGGTATCTCGCCTGGGTACTGGAAAAGATCGTCGCCGAGGCGCCGGAGCAGGTCACCGTCACGGTGCATCCGACGACCGCCGTCCGGCTCGAACGGCTCGAAAGCGGGCGCGAGCGGCTGCGGCTGGCCAAGGGCGGCGTGCTCTACCCGGACGCGGTCGTGCTGGCGCTGGGGCACCTCGAGGTCGAGCCGGACAAGCAGGAGCGCGCGCTGTCCGATTTCGCCGCGCGGCACGGGTTGCACTACGTGCCGCCCTCCTACACCGTCGATGTCGACTGGTCGGACCTCGCGCCGGGCGAACCCGTGCTCGTGCGCGGGCTCGGGCTCGCGTTCATCGACCTGATGGCGTTGCTGACCGAAGGCCGCGGCGGACGGTACGAAACCACCGACAACGGGCTCAGCTACGTGAAGTCCGGCCAGGAGCCGGTGCTCTACGTCGGATCGCGCCGCGGTGTGCCCTATCGCGCCAAGATGAGCTACCGGCTCAGCGGCGCGCCCGCTCCGCTGCCGTGGTTCTTCGACGGGAACACCGTCGACAACCGGTTCACCTTCCAGAAGGACCTCGACTTCTACGCCCACCTCTGGCCGTCGATGGCGAAGGAAGTCGGCTGGGGCCACTACCACGAGCTGTTCCAGTCGCATCCGGATCGGGTCACGGTGTCCTGGGCGGACTTCGCGGAGGTCTACACCGCACTCGACTGGGGCGGCCCCGAAATGCGGCGGCTGATCGAGTCGAGCGTGCCCGACCCCGAAGACCGGCTCGACTTCGAGAGTCTCGACGGGCCGTTGAGCGGCCTGGAGTTCGCGGGTTTCGAGCAGCTGCAGAAGCACCTGGCCGAGCACATCGAGGCCGATGTCACCCGCAGAGGGGATGCCGCGCACAGCGCGGATCTTGGTGCTTTCCAAGCACTTTGGTCCGTTCACGGTGAAATGTCCACAGTGCTCGCCGGCGGCAAGCTCACCGCGCGCAGTCAGGTAGAGGACCTGAGCGGCTGGTGGTCCGGTTTCTTCGACTACGTCGGCAGCGGGCCGCCCGGCGAGCGGCTGGAACAGTTGCTGGCACTCACGAAGGCCGGGATCGTCCGGTTCCTCGGCGCGGGCACCTGGGTGACCGCGGACGAGCGGCGCGGCGTTTTCCGTGGCGGTGGCTACAACTCGGAGCACACCGTCGAGGCGAAGACGCTGGTCGAGGCCAGGCTGCCGCGCTCGACGCTGCGCGACTGCTCGGATCCGTTGCTGCGCGGGCTGTACGAGGACGGCGCCGCGATGGAGCACCAGGTGTCCGACGAGGACGGATTCGAGCACAGTTCGGGCGTACTGCACGTTTCGCCCCACGACTTCCGGATCCTCGACCGCGCGGGACGGCCGCAGGACGGGCGCTACGCACTGGGCCCGTACACGAACGTCAGTCACTTCGCGACATTCGCGAGGCCGAGGAAGAACGCGCTCTCGTTCCGGCAGAACGACACGCTCGTGCGCGGGCTGCTCGGCCACCTGCTGGGAATCGATCATGGAAAACAACAAGATCAAGAAGGAACTGAAACAATTCAGCCGCGCCTTGCGGCCTAACGAATTGGTGCGTTCGGCCCATTCTGCGCGAGCGGGAGATCAAGTTGTACGCAGCCGCCGATTTCCTTGCTATCGTTCCTGCCCACTGGGACGAACACCGATTCGCGGGGCCATTTGAAACTGGGGAGCGGATGACTCATCGTGCACTCGAACTGCTCGCCATCGGCGGAGGGCCTGCCAACCTGGCCCTCGCCATAGCCATTGAAGAATTAGCGCCGGATGACCTGTCCGAGCGATCCTTGGTGATCGAACGTAACGAAACGGTCGCCTGGCAGCGGGGAATGCTGCTGCCCGAGGCGCAGAGCCAGGTTTCCTTCCTGAAAGACCTGGTCACGCTGCGCAACCCGCGCAGCAAATTCTCGTTCGTCAACTATCTCCACTCGATCGGCAGACTCAACGAGTTCATCAACATGGGCAATTTCTGGCCCTATCGCGTGGAGATGTCCGACTATCACCAGTGGGTGGCCAATTCACTGGAAAAAGTCCGACTGGAATGCGCGCGGGAGTGTCAGGAGATCGAGCCCCAGCGTGACTCCGAAGGCACGCTGACCGGCTGGGTCACCCACCTCGCGGACGGTTCGACGATCGGCAGCCGCTATTTGGTCGTCGGTGCCGGGCGGGACCCGCATATCCCGCCGGTATTCGCCGGGTTGCCCAATGATCGGATCATTCACAGCACCCAGTATCTGCCGCGGATCGCCGGGCTGCCCGGCGATGTGCCATACCGGGTGGTGGTCGTCGGCGGCGCGCAGAGCGCGGCGGAGATGTTCGACGCGGTCGGCTCCGACCTGCCCGGCTGTCACCGGACGCTGGTGATGCGCTCGATCGGGTTGAAGACCTACGAGAACAGCAAGTTCACCAACGAGCTGTACTTCCCCTCGGCGGTCGACGACTTCTTCGACGCGCCACCGCCCGCCCGCGAGCAGATCCTGCGCGAGATGCACATCAGCAACTACTCGGGGCTGGCCGCGTCCACCTTGGACGATCTCTACCGGCAGGTGTATCTCGACCGGATGTCCGGCAAGCGCAGGCTCCGCATCGAGACGATGACCGACATCACCGCGGCGCGCGACGAGGGCGGCGAGGTCGTGCTCGAGCTGGCCGACCGCCGGACCGGCACGGTCGAGGAGCTCCGCTGCGACCTGGTGCTGCTCGGCACCGGGTTCGTCAGGGAGATGCCGAAAATGGTGCGCGACCTGGCCGCCTCACTGGGCCTCGAGAAGATCGAGGTCACCAGGGACTACCGGCTCAAGATGCCGGGCCAGGCGGACGCGGCCTGCTACCTGCAGGGCGTGAACGAGGCCACGCACGGTATCGGCGACTCGCTGCTGAGCATGCTCGCCGCGCGCGGGTCCGACATCGCGCACGACATCCTCGCCGATCGCGCCGGCCGCGCGGTCACGCTGACTTCCACCTCGGTAACGGCCAACTAGAGGGAGAAACGGACAGTGGAGATTCGCAAGCTCGACCGGGAACGGCTGGGGCCGGACAACAACCATTCCCAGCGCCTGGTCCCGTGGGACGCGCTCAACGCGCCGTTCGAGGGCGCGTGGAACGTGATCCGCCCCGGCACCTCGTCGGTCAAGCACGCTCACCACGAGTACGAGATCTTCATCGCGATCTCGGGCAAGGCGATCCTCGAATCGCAGGGCGAGCGCACCGAGTTCGTGCCCGGCGACGTGGTGCACTTCCCGCCGCACACCGATCACCAGGTGATCAACGACGGCGACGAGGACTTCCAGATGTACTCGGTCTGGTGGGACAAGGACATGACCGAGCGCTTCGCCGAGCGTGACCGGTGAGCGAGCGCAAGGCGATCGTCATCGACACGCCGCCGACGTCGAACGGCGATCTGCACGTCGGGCATCTGGCGGGCCCGTTCATGGCGGCCGACGTGCACGCGCGGTACCTGCGTGCGCTGGGCCGTCCGGTGGTGTTCTCGAGTGGAACCGATGACAGCCAAACGTACGTACTGGCCAGCGCGCGGCGCAAAGGTCTCACTCCCGAAAACCTTTGTGGACAGTCGTGGCACGACATCAAGCAGACCCTGGTCGACATGGGGATCTCGCTCGACGGGTTCGCGCCCTACGACGACCGCTACCGCGCGTCGTCGCTGAACTTCGTCACCGCGCTGCACGCGGCCGGGAAGTTCCGGCTCAAGAAGGTGCTGCTGCCTTACTCCGAGCGCGACGGCGAGTTCCTCGTCGAAGGCCTGGTGTGCGGGTACTGCCCGGTCTGCCTGGTGGAGAGCCGGGGCGGGCTGTGCGAGAGCTGCGGGCACCCGAACAACTTCGACGAACTGCTCCAGCCGAGGTCCACTGTGGACCCCGAGGACGTGGTCACGCACCGGGAAGCCGAAATTCTCGTGCTGCCCATGGAGGAGTACCGCGAGCAGCTGATCGCGTACTACGCGGAGAAGCGCGAGCGGCTGCGCCCGCACACGATCGGTCTCGTCGACGAGCTGCTCGCGAAGCCGTTGCCGGACTTCCCGATCACGTACCCGATCTCGTGGGGTATCCCGGCGCCCTTCCCGGAGACGGAGGGCCAGGTGCTCAACGCCTGGGTCGAAGGGATCCCGGCGGTGATGTACTGCACCGCGTACGCCGCCGAGCAGCTCGGCGAGAAGCACGATGACGACCATGAACTCTGGCGCGCGGAGCACGACGCCGAGGTCATCTACTTCATCGGCTTCGACAACGTGTACTTCTGGGGCCTCACGCATCTGGCGCTGATCATGGCGCACGAGGGCAAGTACGTGGTGCCGGACACGATCATCTCCAACGAGTTCTACGAGCTGGAGAACGACAAGTTCTCGACCAGCCTCGGGCACGTGCTGTACACGAAGGACCTGCTCAAAGAGGTGCCGAGGGATCTGATCCGGTTCTATCTCGCGGTCAGCTGCCCCGAGCACCAGCGCACCAACTTCAGCCGCGAGGGACTGGACAAGGTCGCCGGGCGGCGGCTCGCCGAGCCGTGGAACCGGCTGGCGAACCAGCTCGCCAAGGCGGTCGCTGAATCGGGTGTCGAGGGACGTGAATTGCCGGTCTCCGCCGACGCCCGGCAGCGCGCGGAAGCGGTGCTCTCGCGGTTCCGGATCTGCTATGAGCTTTCCGGCTACAGCCTGACCAGGGCGGCCGACCTGATCGTCGCGCAGCTCGACCGGCTCAACCGTGAGGCGCTGCGATCAGAACAGCTCGGTGACCTGTTCTACGAGGTCCGCGCACTGGTCTGCGGCGCCTCGCCGATCCTGATCGACCTCGCCGCCGCCGTAGCGGAAGCGGGCGGCTTCGGCATCACGATGGATGCGCCCGCCCTGTACGCGATGGCCCCGTTCGACCTTCCGCTCATAGGTGACTAGGGGATTCACAGATGTCAGTGGCCACACACGCTCCGACGTCCGAAGTGATACTGAGAGCGAACGACACCGCGGAGTTCGAGCAGGTGACGCGCGCGCTCGGCGCCGGAGAGGTCGACGACCCCGGCTGGGTCGCGCACGCCAGGAGCGGCTGGGACCTGCTGCCGCTGGCGCTGCGCCGGTCGCTGCGGGAGTTCCGCAGGCATTCCGGGCCGCGCGGCGCGCTGCTGGTGCGCGGGGTGCCGATCGGCGATCCCGGCGTGACCCCGTCGGTGCCGGGCTCGGTCGAACGCTCGGCCACGGTCTCGGCGGCCTCGCTGGTGCTGGTCGCCTGCGGGCTGGGTGACCCGGCCGCGTTCAAGGCCGAGAAGTCGGGCGCGCTGGTGCAGAACGTGGTGCCGGTGCCCGGCCAGGAGGAGATGCAGGGCAACTCGGGCTCGGTGCTGCTCTCGTTCCACAACGAGAACGCGTTCCACGAACATCGGCCGGACTTCGTGATGCTGCTGTGCCTGCGCGCCGACCCTGACCGGGTCGCCGGGCTGCGCACGGCGTGCATCCGCGAGGTGCTGCCACTGCTCAGTTCCGAAACGCGGGAAGCCTTGTTCCACGAGGAGTTCGTGACCGAGCCGCCGCCGTCCTTCGGCGGGTCGGACGGCGCGACCGCGCCACACGCGGTGCTGTTCGGCGCGGCGGACGACCCGGACATGCGGGTCGACCTCGCGGCGACGACCCCGCTGACCCCGCGTGCCGTCGCGGCGCTCGCCGAGCTCGGCGAGGCGTTCGCGTCCGGCGCCTCGGCCACCAAGCTGGAGCCGGGCGATCTGGCCATTGTGGACAATCGGGTGACGGTGCACGGGCGCACCGCCTTCCGGCCGCGCTACGACGGGTCCGACCGCTGGCTGCAACGCACGTTCGTGGCCGCCGACGTCCGGCGGTCGCGTGATCACCGGCCCGGTGACGGGTACGTCCTCATTCGCTGACAAGATTCGCTGACAAGTCAAGACAACCAAGAACGCCCCATCCGGGAATCCCGGGTGGGGCGTTCGTCGTTTCCGGAGGGATTTTCCATGCGCGCACCCGCTTTCCTGTTCCTCGGCGACCTCGTGATCGTCGCACGGCAGGCCAGGCTCATCACCGAGGCACGACGCCGTGGCTACGCGCCGCTGCTCGTGGTCACCCCGCACACCGACCCCGTGCGGCTCGCCGAGTTACGCGCCGATCCGACCCATCCGCTCTCGCAGCTCGAGGACGTCGTCGAGGTGCCGGACGCGACCGTCGACTCCGTCATACCGGGCATCCAGCCGCTGCTGCGTCGCTACGACGTCCAGGGCGCGATGTGCATCGGTGACCTGTTCGTCGAGCCGACCGGGGTGGTCGCGGACGTGCTCGGGCTGCCGGGCGCCGGCTCCGGCGCGAGCCGGATCTCGCGGAACAAGCTGTTGCAGCGCACGGCTTTACCCGAGTACTCACCGGACTGGCGGGTGGTCACGCCAGCCGAGCGCGCGGCCGTCGACCCGGCCGAGATCAGCTTCCCGGTGGTGGTCAAGCCGATCGGCCGGTTCTCCAGCCTGGGCGTCTACCAGGTCGACGACGGCGACCGGCTCGCCGAGGTCCTCTCCGGCTACCCGGCCGACGAGATCGTGCTGATCGAGAGCCGGGTCGTCGGCCCGGAGTTCTCGGTCGAGTCGCTGGTGCAGCACGGCAAGGTGTTCTGGAACGCGGTCACGGCCAAGGAGACCAACGAGTCGTCGGGGTCGTTCTTCACGGAGATGGGTCACACCTGCCCGGCCGAGCTCGCGGTCGGTGACGAGGACCTGCTGTTCAACGCGAACGCGGAAGTGTTGCGGCGCTTGGACTTCCGTGACGGGATCGCGCACGCCGAGTTCCGGATCTCCGAAGGCCGCGCGGTGCTGATGGAGGTCGCGGTCCGGGTGCCGGGCGGCGGGATCACCTTCCTGTGGCACCTGGCGACCGGCGAGCCGCTGGAGCCGGTGATGCTCGATCTCGCGCTCGGGCAACCCGCCGACTACCCGGCGCCGCGACGGCGTGCCAGGCAGGTTTATCTCGATCACCCGCACGGTGCACTGGTCGACGTCACCAGCACCAGCGCCCCGGTCTCGTGGGTGGAACGCGACGACCGCTATCCCACGATGACGCCCGTGGCCGCGAACGCGCCCGCTGGGGCGCGCGCCGTGTTCGTCACCCAGCGGCCCGGTGCCGTGCTGGGCGCGCAGACCGACGGTGAGCAGCGCTCCGGTTCGGTGCTGTTCGACGTCCCGTTCGGCAGCCCCACCGAGCCGCTCGCCGAGTGGTTCGCCGGCGAAGTCAACGTCCACGTCGTGTCGGAAAGGTAGTCAGATGGCACTCTCGAGTGAGACCACCCTGTCGCCGCGGCGCCGGGCCGAACTCGCCGCCGATCCGGCCGTCGGCGGTGGCAACCTGCTGGCGTCCGCGGTCGCCTACAGTCCGCATCCGGAGCTGCCGTTCCTGCGCACGGAACGGCCGATCCCGCTCAGTCCCGGCTGGGAGACTTGCGAGTTCAGCCTGCTCAAGCTCGACTGGCTGGTGCGGAACTGGTCGGCATGGTACCTCGCGCAAGGCGTCGCGCCGCGTGACCGTGTGGCCGTCTATATCGACGACTCGTTCGCGTACTCGGTGCATTTCTACGCGCTCGCTCAGATCGGCGCGATCGCGGTGCTGATCAACAGCAACGCGCCGTCGGACGTCGCGCGGTCACTGGTCGAGCAGACCACGCCGGTCGGGCTGTACACCACGGAGTCGCGGCTCGTCGATCTGCCGGAGCTGAACTGGATCGCCACGGTCGAGGCGCTGCCCGCTCCCCCTGCCGCCGACCTGCCCGCCGAAGCCAGGTTCCAGCACAAGAACGAGGATCCGGTGGTCATCCTGCACTCGTCCGGGACGACGGGCGCGCCGAAACCGGCCGTCCACACGCATCAGTCCATTGTGGCCGGTCCGAAGTTCCGGCTGGTCGACCACAAGGAGTTTCCCGGCGCGGTCACCATGACCTCGCTCCCCCAGTCCCATCTCGGCTGTATCGCGTACACCGCGTACGCCGTACTGGCGGGCGCCAACACGGTGGCCGCTTTCGATCGCTGCGCCGAGGAACTCGTCGAGTGCGTCGTGCGGCAGAAGCCGAGCGCGGTGATGTCGTTCGCGCACGCCTACGCCGAGGTTCCCGGGCTGGAGATCAAGCCTGGTTCGGTCGACTCGGTGAACGTCTGGGTGTCCATTGGGGACGCTGTGCACGAGGCGCATATCAAGCACATCCTCGGTTTGCGCAGTCCGCACAAGCCGCCATCGGTGTTCCTCGACCGGCTCGGCACGACCGAGCTCGGCTGGGGCGTGCTGCTCAAGATCCGCAACCTGAGCACCGCGCGCAGCGACCGCTGCGCCGGGAAACCGGTCGGCGTCGCCGAGGTCGTCGTGCTGCGCGCGGACGGCACGATCGCGGCCGACAACGAGATCGGCCTGCTCGGCGCGCGCGGCCCGGCGATCACGCCGGGCTACTGGGCCAACGCCGACATCACCTACAGCAGCCGCCTCGCCGGATACTGGCTCACCGGCGACAACGCCTACCGTGACGAGCACGGTGATCACTTCCTCGTCGACCGTTCGGCCGACGTGATCGAAACCCCTTATGGTGTCGGCTATTCGGTGTCGATGGAAGAGGCGATCCTCTCCGGTGTGCCCGAGGTCGTGGACGCCTCGGTCGTCGCGGGCAAGCACGACGGCGCCGTCACCGCGGTGGCGCTGGTGGACATCGGCGACGCCGTCGTCGAAGCCGAAAAACTGCTCCTGCTGGCGAACGAGGCGCTCGACGCCGCGGGGCATCCGCGGCTCGGCGTGCTGGAGATCAGCGACGCCGGTGTGCCGGTCGGTGTCACCGGCAAGGTCCTCAAGCGACAGCTCCGCCAGAAATACGACGCACTCGAAAGCTATTCCGCCGACCCACGCCGCTTCGCTACCGTCTAAAGGAGACAATCATGGTCACCCCACTTGTGATGGTGATGCCCTACAAGGCTTTCGTGAAGAAGGCCACGCAAGAGGGGTTCGCCGTCAGCGCCATCTGGGACCCATCGCTGGCCTCGGTCATGCCGACCGGACCCGCGGGTTTCCCGGCTTATCTTCGCGAGGTCGAAGGTCTCGCCGAAGACTTCATCCTCACCGACTTCACGGACGCGGAGGAGTTCGCCGAGGTCATCGCGAAGGCCGCGGCGAACTCCGGCGCACAGCAGGTCTATCACGTCGGCCAGGAGACCAGCATGCTCGCCGCGTACGAGATCGCGGACGAGCTGGGCAAGGCGGTCAACCCGCCACGCTCGATCCGCCTGCTCAACGACAAGGCCGAAATGCGGAAGCTCCTGACCGCACATGGGCTTTCCAGCGTCCAGTACGCCTACGCCCCGCGCTGGCAGGACGTCTCCGACATGATCGGCGAGTTCAGGTTGCCCGCGATCGTGAAGCCGACGGACCTGGCCGGCAGCCGGGGCGTGCTCAAGCTGACCGACCGCGCGCAGCTCGCGGAGTGGGGCAGGCTGCTGGAGTCCTATGACTACACCGGCCCGGTGCTGATCGAGGAGTTCCTCGACGGCCCGGAGTTCAGCGTCGAGAGCATCTCGGTGCGCGGGGAGCACCACATCATCGGCATCACCCGCAAGATCCTCGGCCCGCCGCCGTCGGTGGTCGAGGCCGGTCACGTGCACCCGGTCGCCGCATCGTCGCAGACCAAGGCGATCGCGACACTGACCAAGCACCTGCTGCGGGTCACCGGGTACCAGAACGGCCCGGCGCACACCGAGATCATCTGGACCAAGCGCGGCCCGAAGATCGTCGAGTCGCAGGCCAGGCTCGGCGGTGACCGCATTCCCCAGCTCGTCGAAATGGCGACCGGCTTCGACATCGAACGCGCCATCTTCAGGGCTTTGAAGGGCGAGGCGCTGGATGAGAAGACGCGCTCGGATGTGGCTCGAGTGCACTACTTCTCTTTCACACCAGGGGTTCTCCGGTCGGTCGACGGTCTCGACGCGGTGCGCGCGTTGGAGTTCGTGGCCGAGCTGAGCTTCCCGTTCGCGCCGGGTGACGTGCTCCCGGAGACCGTCGACTCGAAGACGCGCCACGGCTACGTGACGTTGACCGGCAAGGACGAGGCCGAGACCGAAACGCGCCTCGACCTGATCAAGTCGCTCGTGACGGTGGTGACGGAATGAATTTCCTGAAACTGCATCCGACGTTGCGGATCCGCATCGGCGTCGGGTTCGTCAACCGGCTGCTCGACTCGATGATCACCTCGTTCATGGCCATCTATCTGGCGTTCCGCTTCGGCATCGCGGTGGCGGGCGTGCTGATGTTCGCGGTCGTCTCGCTCGGCGTGATCGGCATGCTCGTCGGCGGCCACATTTCGGACACCCGCGGCCGCCGGAACACGCTGCTACTGGCCGAATTCGGCGGATTCGCCAGCTTCGCGCTGATGGCGGGCGCGAACGCGGCGAACGCCACCCTGGTGGTGTACGCGGGCTACCTGGTCAACAAGTTCGCGGCCAGCCTCGCGCTGCCCGCGAACGACGCGATGATCGTCGACGTCACCACGCCGGAGGACCGCAAACAGGTCTACACGATGAACTACTGGGCGACGAACCTCGCGCTCGCCATCGGCGGCCTGCTCGGCGGTTTCCTCTACAATGGACACTTCACCCTGCTGCTGGGCGGCGCGGCCGTGTGCACGGCAGGCGTTTGCGCGGTGACGTACTTCCTCATCGCCGAGTCCAAACCGGAATCGTCTTCTGTGACTCCGCGCGCTTCGGTCTTGCGCGAGTTCGCGGCGGGTTATCGGCTCGTACTGCGGGACGGGCTGTTCATCCGGTTCATGATCGCCGCGACGTTGCTGATGGCGATCGAGTTCCAGCTCGTCAACTACGTCGGGGTGCGGCTGGCCCACGACATGCCGAACGGCGTCGAGATACTGGGCATCCTGCGCGCGGAGAACACGGCCTTGGTCGTGGTACTCGCGCTGTTCTCGCACCTGCTGTTCCGGCGGCTTTCGGACAAGGTGCGGCTGTTCGCCGGGGTCGGGCTGTTCACGGCCGGGTACATGGTGCTGGCGGTGTCGAACACCGGCTGGGTGCTGCTGATCGCGGGCGCGGTGTTCACGGTCGGTGAGCTGATGAACGTCCCGGTCAAGCAGGCGATGCTGGCGAACATGGTCCCCGACCAGGCCCGCACCCGATACATGGCGGTGTACAACCTGAACATCCGGGTCGCCCAGATGCTCGCGGCAGGCTGCATCACGCTCGGCGCCTTGGTCCCGCCTTGGGGCATCGCGCTGCTCTACGGCACGGCCGGGGTGGTGGTGATCGCCCAATACCGGGTGCTTCTCGCGCGGACAGCGGTCGCCCCAGAGCCCGTTCCCGCCTAGCCATACGGGGGGTCGTGAGTGTTTAGACCGGTTAGAACCGGCCGTACCACTCACGACCCCCGTAACGGACCTCCGAGTGCGAGCGACTATGCGACAGCCGCAGCGCGTACTCATCGGGAGGTGGACATGCCGCGTGTCGCACTGCTTGTGTCGCTGGTCGCGGTGGTGGCCATGACGGCGGCCTGCACGCAGTCGAACCAAAGCCTGCCCGCGACGTCGGTCGTCACGACGACGGTGGCCATACCCGCGCCGCCACCTACCTCGACCCGTACTCCGGCAGCTACGGCGACCGCGCCACCGAAGACCGCGACGCTGAAGGTCGACACGGCCGCGAGCCGAAAAGCCGCATGCCTCAAAGACGAAACCCAGTGCTACGAACCCGGCACGAACATCAAGTGCTCGACCGGCGGCTGCGTCAACGCGGCCCGCGGGCTGACCCAAGCCGACGTCGCGTCGGCCACCCAGAAGTGGTTGCGCGAGCACCCTGGCTGGTGCGCCGCCGGGGAAACCGGCGCGGTCGCCCCCTGTTGAGCCGCTCACGACCCTTGGTCCCGGTGAGCGAGACGGGTAATTGTTCTGACAAGTCTGCTAATCACACGCAGAACCACCGGCAGAATCACCGAAAATCTATAATAGAATTCTCGGGAACTTGTTTGGACTTCCGCCCGGCGGAAGGTGTCCGAATACGGCGAATTTACCGACTTAGGAAGTGATCCAGGCCACATTGACGTTTTTCACTGCCTGGGGTTCACTTTTTTCAGGGCGCAAATCGGGGAAATGAAATCGTGCATTGCACAATTCGGTGTAACCCGCCATCCCGGTCCCGCCTGACCTTGAAACATTTTCGGATACAACCGGAGGTATTGCCATGAAGGCACTCATGCGAAAGTTCAAGCCAGAGAAGAGCCTGAAGGCCTACGCGTGGTATCTCTGGATCTAAGCAGGGGCTGACCTGCGAATACATCGTCAACTCCGGCCCGGCGGCGGCCACCTTGGGTCCGTCGCCGTGCTGGGGTCCCGTCACACTGGGAGTGCTCCGAGATGCGGGTTTCCACCACCGGCGGCAATGCCCGGACCACCGTCTTCGCGCCGCGAATTGACGAACTTCTGCGAAAGTACCGTGGTGCCGACCTTTTCCGGCTGGACAAGGATACGGTGGGAATTGCCGATCCGCACCTGATCAGCGCGATCATGACCAGCAGGCCGGCCAGTGATGCGGAGCGGCCCACCTTCAAACCGCTGTGGGGACAGACGATCAGCCGGCCGGAGTCGACCGCGGTCATGCGGGCGGTCGGCCAGGATGTGCGCGTCGCGTTGAAGAAACCTGATGCAGGGCGCGTGGATCTGTCCGGGGAATGGCCGCATGTCGGCCATGTCTATTTGCGCGACCTCATCTTTTCGCAGGATCCGCTGCGGCTGCGCACACTGCTGGATCGGCGGCTCGAGTGGACGACCTTGCTGACCAGAGCCGTCATCACCGCGGGCTCCGCGCTGCCCGGCTGGCCACCGCCGGAGGCACCGCTGTCCCACTTGGGCAAGCTCACCACCGAGGCGAAGGGCTACCACGCCAAGTTCCGCGCCATGGGGCTCTACCGGCGCACTTCGGCGCCGGTCTGCTTCACGGTCTCGCAGCTGGTCGCCAACGCGATCTGGCTCGGAGCGCCGTTCGACGAGGGCACGGCCAACCGCGACATCATCCACGAGAGCCTGCGGCTGCTGCCGGTCTCGTGGAACCTCCTGCGCTTCGCCTCACCCGAGTTCGGCGTACTCGACGACCGGATCGGGCCGGATGACGACATCCTGATGCTCCCGCTGCTCAGCCATCGCGACCCGGCCGTCTGGGAAGACCCCGACGAGTTCCGGCCGGAGCGCTGGGCGTCGCTCGACCCCGACCACCAGCTCGGCTACCTCCCGTTCGGTCACATCAGCGAACGCTGCTGGGGCCGCCACATGGTCCTTCCGCTGGCCGAGCGCCTGCTCGACATGTTCCGCGAAGGCGGCTACCGCGTCGATCCGGCGCAGACCGAGGCCAAGGTCCCGCTCGCGGGCCTCTTCGGTGTCACCAAAATGAAAATCACCAGGTAGGGCACTACTATCGCCGGGTGAGCAACATCGAAACCAGCCCGGCCGAGTTGACCTGCCGAAGCGAGCCGGGCCGGGCCGTCGAGGTGCTCACACCGCGCGACGTGCCGCTCGGGGGTCCGCGGGCGATGAAGGTCCGCCGGACGTTGCCGCAGCGCGACCGGTCGCTCATCGGCGCCTGGTGTTTCGCCGACCACTACGGGCCCGAAGCCGTGCGGATGGATGTCGCGCCGCATCCGCATACCGGGTTGCAGACGGTGAGCTGGTTGTTCAGCGGTGAGATCGAGCATCGCGACAGCCATGGTGTGCACGCGATGGTCCGGCCGGGTGAGTTGAACCTGATGACCGGCGGGCGCGGGATCTGTCACTCCGAGGTTTCGACCGCCGCGAGCACCACGTTGCATGGCGTGCAGCTGTGGGTGGCGCTGCCGGACGCTCATCGTGACGCGCCGCGCGATTTTCAGCATTTCGTTCCTGAACCGATTGAGTTGGCCGGGGCGACCGCGCGCGTTTTCCTCGGCTCGCTCGCCGGGGCCACTTCCCCGGTAGAGACTTTCACGCCGTTGCTGGGCGCTGAACTCGTGCTGGAGCCACGCGCGGAACTCGCGCTCGACGTCGACCCGTCCTTTGAACACGGTGTTCTGGTTGACACCGGCGCCGCCGAACTCGACGGCACGCCGCTCGCGCACGCCGAGCTCGGCTACGCGGGCGCCGGGGCGAAATGCCTTTACCTGGCCAATCCTGCTGACGAGCCGTGCCGGGTGATCGTGCTCGGCGGTGAGCCGTTCGCCGAAGAGCTGGTCATGTGGTGGAACTTCGTCGGGCGCGACCATGACGAGATCGCGCGGTTCCGGGAGGAATGGCAGGCCGAGTCCGAGCGGTTCGGCCGGGTCGAGGGGTATCCGGGCGCTCGGCTGCCCGCGCCGGCGCTGCCCGGCGGACGGCTCAAGCCACGGCGTAATCCCGCCTGATTCGTTCACATATATGGATGCCATTCACATTCGTTGACGCACGCCAGCATGGTGACCTATAAAGACAGGGTCCAGGTGTACACGCCGCAACACCTTTCCGCCAGTGCTGTACCGGAGGTTTCGGGTGTCCCGGAAAACCCCTCGTCATGCCCTTTTATTGGTATCGCTCACGATTCTGGCCGCGGTGGCCGCCGTCGAAGTGGTCAAGGAACCAGCCGAGGCGGCGCCTGGACCAGGCGCGCTCACCGGCCTGGACCTCGGTTCCGCCAATCGCCGCGCTCCGGTCGCCGGGCTCTACGACTGGAGTAAGGCCGGTTTTCGCGGTGGCGCCGCGCTACCCGGAGCCAATGAGGTGAACCCCAGCGCGGCCTGTCAGATCACGCCAGCCGAACTGGCCGGCCAGTACAACGTCAAGCCGGACGACGGCGCCGACGACACCAATGGCATACAGGCCGCGATCGACGCGATCAAGTCGACCTGCTCCCCCAGCGCGAGCTACTCGAAGCTGAGCCTGATCAACTTCCCCGCCGGCAGGCTGGACGTGTCCCACGAGTTGCATGTGGACGCCGACTACCTGATCCTGCGTGGCGCCGGAAAGGACGCGACGAAGTTCGTCTACCGGCCCGACGCGAACACGCTCTACGACACGCTCACCCCCGACGGATCCGACTGGGACGAAGACGGGATGACCTCGGGCGCGGGCAAGGGCGGCTGGCTCTGGCCTGGCCGTGGCCTTTTCCGTGTCCAGTCACGCGGCGTCGACCCGTCCTACGCGAGTGACTACGCTTCGGCGCCGGCCAACCGCAAGGACATCTTCGAGGGCACGATCAACGTGCACTGGAAGGCGGGCGTCAAGCTGCGCGCCAAGCCGGGTGACGCCGCGTACGCCGCCAAAACCGGCGACAAGGTCGTCTATCTGGCGAGCAGCGGTGCGCTGACCAACCTCGCGGCGGGCAACCTGGTGAACATCCGCGCGGCCAACAGCACGAAGTTCTACCAGCAGCAGAACGCGACCGGAACGGCGTTCCCGTTGCTCAACATGCACATGCGCCAGCAGATCTTCACCATCGCCGCGCTCGACACGACAGCACGCACGATCACCTTGGACAAGCCGCTGGAGTACGACGTCCCCGTGACGTCCACTTCGGACGGTTCGCCCGCCATCGACGGCGCCACCTACGACTCCAAGGCGGCACCGCTGGTCGACCCGGTGCTCGGCGTCGGCTTCGAGGACCTCGGCTTCAGCCAGGAGATGCCGGGCCTCGACCCGAACGAGGCCACCAACAACTACGGCAACATGGCGCCGAACGCCGAGATGCACGGCATCGTGTTCAAGTGGGCGGCCAACTCGTGGGTCCGCGGCGTCCGCACGGACATGACCGGCTCGCACCCGATCGTCACCGAAGAGGCCAAGAACCTGCAGATCGTGAACAACGAGCTCAACGGTTCGTGGAACAAGGGCAAGGGCGGCAACGGCTACTTCCGCGGCTCGCGGGTGTGGGATTCGCTCTACGCGGGCAACACGTCGACCTTGTTGCGGCACTTCACCTTCCAGTGGGGCGCGTCGGGCAACGTGGTGATCGGCAACTCCTTCGACTCCGACCTCAACCTGCACGGCGGCTGGGAGCGCAACAACCTGTTCGAGCTCAACACCGTCAAGGTCCCCTACGCGCACCGGTCCGGCAACTGCCGGGCGAACTGCGGTGAGGAGGGCGGCGGCGGGCCCGACGACTCGAACTGGTTCCCGATCTGGTGGGGCGCCGGGCAGAAGGCCATCAAGTGGTCCGGCTCCTCGGGCCCGCGCAACGTCTTCTTCAACAACGGCATGACCAAGCAGCTCTCCGAAGGCGGCCCGTTCGGCGACTTCTACGCCGACCGCCACCGGGTGTACCAGTTCGGCTGGGACGGCACGGCGTTCAAGCACCTCGACATCGGCGGCACGCCGATCACCGACTGGGCGAAGAACGAGCAGAAGGACTACACCGGTGGTCACGGCGTCGACGCCACCATGACCGACGGGGCGGCCTCGCTGTTCCTGAAGTCGGTCGACGGCACCCAGCCGCCGACGAGCACGACGACCACGCCGACGAGCACTACCACGACGCCGACTTCGACCACGACGACACCGACCAGCACCACGACCGGCCAGCCGCCCGCCGGTTGTGTGAAGGCGACATTCACCCAGAAGTCGGTGTGGGACAGCGGTTACGGCGGCGGCTTCACCATCGCCAACAGCTGCGCCACCGCGACCACTTCCTGGGCGGTCGAGTTCGACCTGCCGTCCGGCACCACGGTGAGCAACTCGTGGAGCTCGGTCATGACCAGGAGCGGCCAGCACTACAAGTTCACCAGCACCTCCACCAACGGCAAGATCAAACCCGGCGGCACCACCACGTTCGGCTTCAACGCCGCCGGACGCGGCCTGCCGAGTGGCTGCGCGCTCGGCGGAACCCCCTGCGGAGGCACCTCATGAGGAAGCGACTGTGGGCGGTGAGCGCGGCCGCGGTCACCTCGGCGGGACTGTTCGGCGTCGTGGTGACGGCCGAAGCGGCGCCGAGCGTGTCGGCGACGTTCACCCAGAGTTCGGTGTGGGACAGCGGTTACGGCGGCCGGTTCGCGCTGGCCAACACCGGTGACACGGCGAGTACCTCGTGGACGGTCGAGTTCGATCTGCCCTCGGGCACCACGGTGAGCAACTCGTGGAGCTCGGTCATGACCAAGAGCGGCCAGCACTACAAGTTCACGAACACCTCGACCAACGGCAAGATCAAACCCGGCGGCACCACCACGTTCGGCTTCAACGCCGCCGGACGCGGCCTGCCGAGTGGCTGCTCGATCAACGGCGCGCCGTGCGGCGGCGGCACGCCGACGACGACACCCACCACCCCAACCGGGACCACGACGACCACATCGACGACAACGACCACACCGACGACCACCACGAGCCCCAGCCCCGGCGACACGATCACCGTCTCCACCGCGGCGCAGCTCCAAGCGGCGCTCGCGGCCGTGAACCCGGGCCAGACCATCAAGCTCGCTCCGGGCACCTACCGCGGTTCGTTCCAGACCAGCCGGGCGGGCACCGCGGCGAAGCCGATCACCTTGACCGGTGCCGGCGCGATCCTGATCAACGACGGGCCGTCGGGCGACCCGCCGCAATGCCCGGCGCCGACGGCGGGCTGGGACTCCGGCTACGGGCTCTGGCTCTACAGCGCCCCGTACTGGAATCTCACCGGCTTCACCGCGCGAGAGTCCAAAAAGGGCATCGTCGCCGACAATTCACCGCACACCGTGATCGACGGTGTGACGGTCGACCATGTCGACGAGGAGGCCGTGCACTTCCGTAAGTCCTCTTCGGACAGCCTGATCCGCAATTCCAGGATCAGCTACACCGGGCTCGTGCAGCCTGGTTACGGCGAGGGCGTGTACCTCGGCTCGGCGGGCTCGAACTGGGGCTGCCACGGCAACTCCGGCGGTGTCGACAAGGGTGACCGGATCCAGGTGATCGGCAACCACTTCGGCCCGTACATCGCGGCCGAGGCGATCGATGTCAAGGAAGGCACCTTCAACGGCCTCATCAGGGGCAACACCTTCGACGGCCAGGGCATCACCGGCGAGAACTCGGCCGACTCCTGGGTCGACGTCAAGGGCATCGGTTACACCATCGAAGGCAACACCGGCACGTTCACCACGCCGGGCAAGTTCGCCAACGGCTACGAAACGCACAACCCTGGCACCACTCCCGCCTACCCCAACGGGTGCGGGAACGTCTGGCGTGACAACAAGTCCGATCTCGGCGGCGTGGGCGAATACGCCATCAAGATCACTTCGATCTCCCAGTGCCAGAATCAGCCGAACCTCGTGTACGCGTCGAACACCGTCACCCGCGCGGTGAAAGGCCTGACCAACGCCCCGGTCACGCCGTAGCGTCTGTCCTTTGAGGTCGCCTCCACGCGGAGGCGACCTCAAAGGAAGATCACTTCTTCCAGGTCACTGCCTTCGACACGGCCGAGTCGTACGGCTTCGTGGTGTACGCGATCGACGTGATCGGGTCGGAGGCGACACCGAAGTAGATCTTGCAGGTCTCGTGTTTCGCGCCCTTGGCCGTGAAGTCCTTCGGCGTGGAACCCGTCTCCTCGCACCCGGTGACGCTGGTCTTCCTGCCACCGAACATCTGCCCGGGCCAGCCGCCGCTCTTGGTCGCCGGTGTCAGCGACGGCGGGTAGAGCTCCGAGAGGTTCGAACCGTCCACATTGACCAATGTCTGGTGCACGAAGAAGAAGTATTTCCCGCGCAGCTTCGCCTTGTCCTCGTCCTTGAGCGGCAGGCTCTCGATGTCCTCGTCGGACGCCTTGACGGTCTCGGTGGTGATCGTGAGGCCCAGCAGCCCCTTCGCGTAGTAGCTGTAGACCGGGATGACCGCCTGCTCGCCGAACTTCACCTTGGTGCCAGGCTTGGCCGCGTCGCCGGTGATCTCCAGCGTCGGCGTGACCGTCATGAACGGCCGTTCGGTGGTCGTCGGCGCGGTGCTGGTGGCCGCGGCGCTGCTGGGTCCGGTGGTCTTGACGCTGCCGCCTGCCGGGCTCGCCTGGCCGGTGACCGTTGAGCAGCCCGCCGCGGCGAAGGCGAACGCGGCCAGCACGAGGACGTGCGGTCTCTTCTGGCGTGTGGGCACGACGACTTCCCCCTGGAAAATGATGTGGATCCCCTGGCCATGACTTTAAGACACGGGTGCGGCCACATCGGAACCGGGGAGGTGTTTCGCCAGGTCAGAGCCGGTCCAGCACGGCGGCGGTGATCCCCGGTGTGTCGGTGACGGCGGCGGTCGGATGCTCGAGCGCGGCCGCCAGCGATCCGGCCTCCACCGGCTGGCCCACCACGACCACGACGTCATGCGCCCCGGCCAGCGTCAGCAGGGCCTGGTCCGGCGGCGAGACCCAGCGCGGGTCGGCGACGGTCACCCGGACGCTGTGCCCGGCCAGCTCGTCGGCAGCGGCCAGCGCGGCCTGGGCCGCGGTGCCGATCGGCAGCAGCAGCACGCGTGCGCCGAGATCCGAGCGGAGCAGGTCGCAGTGGCCGAGCGAACGCAGCGCGGGCACGTCCACGGTGGCGTCGGGACAGCGGACGACCGTCGGCCCGGTGCCGACCGCGATGGCCTCGCGCAGCAGGGAACGCAGCCGGGTGTGGTCGCGCGGCACGGCGAGGCCGAGTGTCGGGACCATCGGCAAGATCGCCGTGTCGGCCGCGCCGTCGACTACGAACGTCACGGCGAGCCCGCGCTGCGCCACGTCGGTCACGACCTGGTCGAAGGCCCGGCCGAGCAGGGATGCCGCCACGGTCACGACCGGACGCAGGCCACCCAGCGCGAGCCCGGCGGCGGAGGTGACGGCGTGCTGTTCGGCCATGCCCGCACCGAAGACACGATCGGGAAAGCGCTGGGTGAAGCGGACGGGCGCGTCGACCGGGTCGGTGGTCACGCAGACGACCTCGCGGTGCTCGGCGCCGATCTCGGTCAGCTCCTCGTCGAACACCGGCGCCCACGGGCGGACGGGTGGCTCGGCGCCGCCCGAGGTCTTGAGGTGCACCACCACCGGGCGGCATGACCGTTTCGCGCGGTCGAGGCAGTGCTCGACCGCGCCGAGGTCGTGGCCGTCGACCGGGCCGATGTAGGCGAACCCGATCTGGGCGAAGACGTTGCGCCCGCGCAGCCGCCGCAGCCGGGCGAGGTGATGCACGATGCCCCCGTCCGTCTGGTCGTAGCCGGTGCCGCTGTCGTTGAGCACGATGATCACCCGGCGGTCCGGCGCGCCGCCGATGTTGTTGAGCGCCTCCCAGCACATCCCGCCCGTCAGCGAGGCGTCGCTGACGACCGCGACCACGCGCCGGTCACCGCAGCCGCGCAGCGCGAACGCCTTGGCGAGACCGTCCGCGTAGGAGAGCGCGGTGGAATGCCCCGGCAAGCTGTCGCGCGAGTCGACGAGCATCCGGTGGACGGACGCCTGCTCGGCGGTGTCGAAGAGCAGGACGTCACGACTGGAGTCGAAAGCACGGTGCAACGCGATGGTCAGCTCGACCATCGTCGGATCCACCCGTTCGCCATGGAGGTCGGCGGCGAGGCGCCGCAAGGCCGATCTGGACAGTCCTCGCAGGCCGGTCGCGTGCCGCTCGTCGAGTACATCGGTGAGTGCCATTTCTACCACCCGATCGGGTAATGCTCGCCGCACCAACGGTCCGTCATCCTTCTAGTTAGCCCGCCGGCCGCCGCCGGTGGTCTGGTCCTTCGGCTCGGATCTGTTGAAAGTCGGCACACTGTTGAATCCGGAAGGGATTAGATGACGGGGCGCCGTCCCAATGACCCGCTCCGCTCGCTGCTCGCCGAAGCGGGCTGGACCGGTGGGGCGCTGGCGGCCGCGGTCAACACGATCGGCGCCGAAGCGGGCCTGCGGCTGGGCTACGACCGCACATCGGTCGCGCATTGGCTGTCAGGCTCCCGGCCACGCTCCCCCGTGCCGGACCTGGTCGCGGAGGCGTTCAGCCGCAGGCTGGGGCGCGAGATCCCGGTCGCGCTGACCGGGCTGGCAGGCCGTACCGAGTCCGTCAGCCCGTCGCTGATGGTCGAGCCGAAGCGGATCTACCGCCTGGCCGAACTCGACGTGCCTTCGCTGACCGAACTCGCGCTGCCCGCTCAACGGGACGGGGTCGGCCGCGTCGGCCGGGCGGAGGCGGCGGCCGCCGCGTCGATGATCGAGGTGTTCTCCGACACCGACGTCACCTTCGGCGGGGGCACCGGGCGGACCGCGCTGGCGGGCTATCTCGCGCACACGATCGCGCCGTGGCTGCGTGCCGACGCCGTCCCGGCCGTCCGGCACGAGCTGCTGCACGCCGCGTCCCTGCTCACCTATCTCAACGGTTTCATGTGTTTCGATGACGAGCTGCACGGCGCGGCCCAGGGCTACTACCTCGCCAGTGCCCGGCTCGCCGCGCAGGCCGCCGACGCCACGGGCTACGCCGTCGCGTTGCGCGCGCTGAGCGTGCAGGCCCTCATGCTCGGCCATCACCGGCACGCCGTGCACCTCGCCGAAGCGGCCGTGGCGGCGGCCGCGCCCACCGCGTCGCCGCGCACCCGCGCGTTCCTGCACGGGCAGCTCGCCGTCGCCTGCGCCGCCTCCGGTGACCGGCAGGCCGCCGTCACCCAGCTCGGCATCGCCGAAAACCGGCTCGCCGCGGCACATTCGGCCGACGTCGCGATCGGCGGCTACCACGAGGCCTCGCTCGCGCACCAGCACGCGGCGGTGGCCGCGTCACTCGGTGACCGGCAGGCCGCGATCAGGGCGTTGAAGTCGTCGATCTTCCACCGCCCGGCGACCGAGCGGCGCTCTCGCGCGATCACCCTCGCGAGGCTGGCCGAACTCCAGCTCTCCATCGGGCAGCTCGACCAGGCCTGCGACACCTGGCACCGGTTCCTCGACGATTACCCGCAGCTGCGCTCGCGGCGCGCCGACACCGCGCTCGCGACGCTGCGCGCCCAGATCCGCCCGCACCAGAAGAACCCGTCCGCGCGCGTACTCGGGCAGCGCGCGGCGCTCGTGCTCAGCGCACGGCGAACGCCCTGATTTCGGTGCTCACCCTGCGCCGGGCGACGCTGAGCGGCCCGAGCCCTGACAACGCGCGGAGCACCGCGTCCACCAGCTCGGACGGCCCGCCCGCGATCCCGACGGTCGCGGCAGTGGCGAGCCAGTCCGGCCGGATCTCCCCGACCTCGGTGAGGATCCGTCCCCGCAGGTCGTGCACCGGCCCGCAGAGCAGCAGGAGATCGCTCGCCGCGGCGACCGAGCGCACGGTTTCGCGTTGATCGGACGCGGCGTAACACCATTCGTCCGGATGCTGCCCGCGCAGCCGGGGGAACCGGACGCGCAGCGCGGCGAGCACCCGCGCGGCGTCTTCGATCGGCATCCCCGGCGCGACCAGGAACGACACCCGCTCGGGATCGAAGGCGGGCAGCGTCCTGACCTCGTCCGGCCGTTCGACCAGATGTGTCCCGCGTGCGAGGGTGGCGGCGACGGCGTGCCCGCGTTTCGCGATCAGCACCACGGCGTCGCCCCGGCCGGCGAACTCGCGCAGGCGTGACCGCATCCGGTCGACCAGCGGGCATGTGGCCTGGCAGGCGGGCTCGAACTCGGCCAGCAGCACGCGGCGGGTCCGCAGCACCGCCGCCCAGCGGGACACGACCTCGTCCGCGATGATCGCCGCGGCCGGATCGCTCGTGGCGATCCCGAACCCGGTCACACCCTCAGAGTCCACATAGGACACCGCGGACAGCACCGCGTCACCAGGCTCGTCCGGCACGGTGCCGACGCGAGCCCCGTCCAATCCGGACTTGAGCAGCGGGGCCGCCGGGCAGCGGACGCGGCCCCGGACGGGATGGGTGAACTCCGTGACGACGACCAGCTCCCCGGGCGCGACCCCGCACGTGCTCAGCCTGATCCGCTCGACCGACCGTTTCATGACCGCCTCCGGCTCCGATTGTCCCTGGCGGACAGCCGAAGCGGGCAGTACATCCTACCTTCGAGTGATCAACGCGCCCCTACTGACCGGACGACGTGAACGCCACTTTCACAACCTTCAGCCTGGATCCACCGGTGTTGTTGGTGAGTTGATCGTGTCGTAGACGCGCAGATGCCCTCTGACTTGGGATGATTGTTCTTGCGACGGAACAACA